>JAHHTL010000009.1 GCA_020024635.1 Ruminococcus sp. | reverse complement strand
ATGCTTGTAATAATAGGAATTATAGCATTGATAAAAGGTATTATAGATTAAAATAGGAATAGTAAGAATAGTAAAGCAAAATCCCAGGAGTGATTTCCTGGGATTTTGTTGAATATATAAGGAAGAAATACAAAAAGGGTTATAATGCAAAAGGGTACAGTTACATTGATGGTACGAAGACGAAACACAAATTCAGTATTTTATGTATGTTAAGATGTCCAGTGTATAAGATTTTGCATATGCTTTTTTATAAGAGGTTGAATAAATAAAAGATGATCTTTACAGGGAGGAATCTGTGGTGTTTATCATAGAAACAAGTTCACGAGCCTTTGAGGAAACATTCTCGACAGCATCCAATGATAATGAAATTACATCGTGTGCATTGTGGTTACTTTCATAAGTTTTTCCAAACGAAGAAATAAAAGCTTTTCTTAAATCGGCACCAAAATTACATTTTAGTAATCCGTGCTTGCGAGCTTCTTTGAGAATTTCGTGTGGGATTCCTGAACCGCCATGCATTACAAGTGGGACGGGGCATAAATTATGTATTTTTTCTAACAATGGAATATCAATATGTGGTTGTAGTTCTAAACCATGTACATTACCAACGGATACAGCGAGTAAATCGCAACCTGTTCTTTCGACAAACTCTGGAACCATATCGGGATCTGTTTTTCCCTCTGAATTGTCAGAGAAAATATCATCTTCTTTTCCTTTTAATCCCCCCAATTCAACTTCGACAGGGATTCCATAAAAGTGGCAATATTCAACTGTCTTTTTTGATTCCGCAATATTTTCTTCAAATGGAAGAGAGGATGCATCTACCATAATAGAGGTAAAACCAGCATTAATACAATTTTTGACATCCTCAAAGGAACGACCGTGATCTAAATGAAGCGCGATTGGAATATCGTATTTTGCAGCTGCATCTCTTGCTATTTCAGCAATGATATGAGGGTTTGAAAGTTGAAGGTTGTTGGACGAAATTTGAATATACCCAGGTAGGTTAGCTTCTTGCAATCCTTTTGCAATTGCATAGGTCATTTCAAGGTTGGTGGTATTAAATGCAGGCAAAAGCAATCCTTTTTCTAGAGCGTAGTTCATAAGGCTAAAACCGTTAATTAATTTCATATAAAACGACTCCTTTCTGATGTGATGTTTAAAAATGTTTAAAATTTGTTTGAAAATGTTATTTAATGTTTAATCAAACAACTCTTAAAAAGATTATACTTCATTAAAAAAAAATAGCAATAGTTTTTTTGATATTATCAAGAAAATAATAAAATAGAAGCTAAATTCGTAAATATACATATTTGTATCGCTTCAGATTTGTTTATTTTTACTGTATAATTTTTTTTCGAATGGTTGATAAAATGTTCGAATAATGATAGAATAAACAAAATGAAATTGAATAATAATAAAATCATAAAAAAAATGAGTGAACGAACAAAAGAGAGTAGGAGATGTTATGTATGTCTTATTACATTGGAATTGATTTGGGAACATCTGCTGTAAAAATTTGTTTGATTGATGAAAAGGGAAACTTGATTAAAGAAGACAGCAGATCATATGAGTGGATACAGCCGAAGGATGGATGGAAAGAAATTTCTACAAAAACATGGTGGGATTGTACTTGCGATGGTATAAAAAGCTTATTAGATGGTGTGGATAGCACAAAAATAAAAGGGGTTGGTGTTACTGGTCAAATGCACTCGCTGGTACTTTTAGATCAAGACGGTAGAAGCATAAGACCAGTTATTATGTGGAATGATACGCGTACAGCCCCACTTCTTTCAGAATTAAAGGAGATTGTCAAAGGAACGGAAGTTGAATATTTAGATAATATGATAACAACGGGAAGCCCAGTAGCGAATATTTTGTGGGTGAAAAAAAATGAATATGAGAATTTTAAAAAAATTCGAAAATTTTTAATTGGACCAGATTATATTGTTTACCGTCTTACTGGAACTTATGGAACGGATTATTGTGAAGCATCAACATCATCAATGTATGATACCTATAATAAGTGTTGGTCATCTGTAATACGAGAATATATAGGGTTTTCTGAGGAAGTTTATCCAGAAGTCAAAGAAAGCACGAAAATTGCTGGACGAATTCTTCCGAATATTGCGAAAGAACTTGGTTTAAGTGAGGAGGTTGTTGTAATAATTGGAACAGGAGATAACCCTGCATCTTCGATTCCAACGGGGTGTCTAGGGAAAAATTATCCGGTTTTTTCTATGGGAACATCAGGGGTGCTTATGTTCCCACGTGACCAGCTTGATTACAGTGCGAAAGGAAAAAATATTCTATTTTCTTTTGATAAAAACTGTTGTAAAATTTTGGTACAGGGGGTTATACAATCTTGTGGAAGCAGTTATAGTTGGTGGAATGACAATATATTAAACTGCGACTACTATATGGATGATGAATCATTGATAGATTATAAAAATTTGGGAAAAGGAGAAGTTCTATTTTACCCACATTTATCAGGAGATAAAACAATATATGCAGATCCTTTGTTACGGGGGGCGTTTGTAGGAATTGGAACGTCTACAAGCAAGTCGGAGATGACACTAGCGGTGATGGAAGGAATTGCATTTGCACTACGACAATTATCAGAAGAGATGTGTTTGTCGGACATTTCGCTAAAAGAATTAAGAGTGATAGGTGGAGGATCAAAAAACCATTTATGGATGCAAGTTCTCTCAGATGTGATGAAAACAAAAATTGTTCAATTAGATGGTAAAGGGGGCGCAGGATACGGAGTTGCGTTACTTACGGCTTACGCCTGTGGAGAAATTCAGTCGCCAGACAAAATTTCTGAAAGTATAGAAAGCATTAAAGAATGTTTTTATCCTAGAAGTTACAACATGAAATTGTATGACGTCAAATATGAAAAATATAAAAAGATACATGATGCGCTTTTGCAAATAAGATGATTGAAAGGAGTAAATATGGATAAAGCGAGTAGAGGATTGAAAATACTTGATATGCTTCAAGAAAAGGGGAGTGTAAATGTTGTAGAACTTTCTGAATTGTTTGATACCTCAGAGATGACTATTCGAAGGGATCTGAATGTTCTTACAAAAAAATATAATATTGTGAGAACGCATGGAGGGGCGTCAATGCCGCAAAATGGAGCTCCGATTATAAAAACAGAGACATTTGTGGAAGAAAAAATTTTACATAAAGAAAAAAAAGAGATTATAGCTCAAAAGGCTGCTGAGTATATAGAGTATCGGCATAGAGTATTTATTGACCCTGGCTCTACTGCGCGTCTTGTCACGAAATATTTGAAGAATGAGAATAAAAATATAATTGTCACGAATAGTATGTGTGTTGCGGAAGCGTGTATGGAATATGATGCAATGTCGGTCATCATGCTTGGTGGACAGATTCTTCCAGGATCAAGATGCACAATAGGAGATTTAGCGGAAGAACAATTAAAAAGTTATAGACTTGATTCAGCTTTTGTTGGTGCGGCAGCAATAGGCATCGATGGAAAAGTATATGATGGATATTCTCCAGAAGCGTGGTATAAAAAAATGATTTTTGATGTAGTTGAAAAAGTATATCTGCTTGTAGATTCTACGAAGTTTAATAATTATGATCTTTCCGCTTATGCTAAGTTAAATCAGTTTGAAGCTGTTATAACAGATTGTGGGGTTGATAAGAAAACAATAGAATTTTTTGAAAATAATAATATGAAACTTATAATAGCAAAACCTAACAAATAAAAGTTCGAACGAACAATAAAAAGTAAAAACGAACAAAAATAAGCGTCCAATATTGTTCAATTTGATGATTGAATTTAATAAAAAAAGATTGTATGATAAGTACAACAAACAAAACAGAAGAGTAAAAAAGGTAAGGAGGAACATTTAATGAAAAAGAATGTCAAGAAGTTCGTAGGTTTGCTGTTTGTTGCAGTACTAGTTTTTTCAATGGTTGGATGCGGTTCAGAAGGAAAAGAACAATCAACATCGAATGATGCAAAGAAAGAAAAAGTAAAAATAGGGTTTTCGTGCTATACGTTATCAAATGAATATTTTTCAGCAGTCGAGAAAGGGGTAAAAGAGGCCTGTGACGAACTTGGATATGAAATGATTTCCAATGATGCACAGTCCGATTCAACGGTTCAGGCAAAGCAGATCGATGATATGATTGCTCAAGGAATTTCGGGACTTATATACATACCTAATGATTCTAAAAATTGTCGCTCAGTTTTGGAAACGTGCAAAAATGCAGGAGTATTCGTTATTAATGTAGACAATGTTATCACGGAAGATGATTATGATAGTGTAGATGGAATTATTGCATCAGATAATCATCAGTTAGGATATTTGTCAGGAAAATATGTAGCAGAAAAATCACCGAAAGGTGGAAAAGTGCTTATTGTTCATCTACAAACTGCAGAGTCATGTGCGGTTAATGTTCAGGGATTTTGGGATGGACTGAAAGAAAATGCTGCAGATGGAGCAGAATTTGTAGAAGCGCAAGTAGTAGAAGGTGGTGGAGCAACAGACATTTCCTATAAGGCTGTTTCGGATGCACTTTCTGCTAACCCTGATATATCAATTATTTATTGCATTAATGATACATCTGCACAGGGAGCCATTCAAGCTGTTACAGAAGCTGGACTTCAAGATCACATTATGATAGTTGGTAAAGATGCAGCACCACTTGGAAAACAGAATATTAAAGACGGAAAACAAGTGCAATCATCAGGTCAAAGACCTTCACAAATGGGGTATGATGGTGTATATTCCATCAAAGACTTATTGGATGGAAAAGAAATAGAATTTAATGTTGCAATAGAAGCTTATGATTGCTCTACAGACAATATCAACGAGTTTGATGTAAACCAGTGGGATGAAATAGAACATAAGTAATACTTTATAAAATATGAAATGTGGCTGACTCTTAATAGGAGATGGAGTCAGCTATTTTTGAACCCAAGTTAGGAAATTTATTTAGATTTAAAGAAGAAATTTATTTCGAAAAGAAAGAAAGGCGAAAACTATGGCTTCTAAACTTCTAAAAATGACAAATATTTCAAAATCATTTGGCTCCAATAAAGTACTAGATGGTATTGAAGTCGAAGTGGATCGAGGAGAAGTGGTTGCTCTTTTGGGTGAAAATGGAGCAGGGAAATCCACTCTTATAAAAATTTTAGGTGGAATATATCATGCTGATGCAGGTAGCATTTATATAGATGGGGAAGAAAAGAAGATACAAAGTTCATCTGATGCTGGAAAAGAAGGAATACGTATCATTCATCAAGAAATAGTTCTTGTTCCTGATAGAACGATAGCAGCAAATGTATTTTTAGGTAGAGAAATAAAAAAACATGGTTTCATAGACTATAAGTTAATGTGTGAGGAAACCCAGAAGATATTAGATGATTTAGACATACCTTTAAATGCAAAGCAGTACGTTAGCGATTTGCCATTAGGCATGCAGCAACTGGTAGAAATTGTAAAAGCTGTATCAGCAGATGCAAAAATTGTTGTTATGGATGAACCTACATCTTCACTGTCTCATGGAGAAACGGAAACTTTATTCGGAATTATAGAACGATTAAAGGAAAAGAATGTAGGAATTATCTACATTTCTCATAGATTAGATGAATTGTTTCGAATAACAGATCGGATACTTGTTGTACGAGATGGTATAAGTGTAGGAAATGTTCAAACAAAAATGGCTGTTAAAGAAAAACTTGTTAATATGATGGTAGGACGAGAATTGACAAGTTATTATACAAGAAATAAAAGAGCACTTGGGGATGTAGCACTGGAAGTAAAGAATTTAAGTAATAAAAATCAAGGAATCAATAATGTAGATTTTTATGTCAGATATGGAGAAGTGGTCGGATTTGCAGGACTTGTGGGAGCGAAGAGGACAGAGACAATGAAGACTATTTTTGGAATATATCCAAAGGATTCAGGAGAAATATTTTGTAATCATAAGCTGATCTCTATAAAAAAACCAAAAGATGCAATAAAAAATGGAATCATATATGCGTCAGAGGATCGAAAAAAAGAGGGCCTTGTTCTTATGAATGATATAGAGTTTAATATGGGATTGGCAAATTTGGGAAATTACATAAAGTTTTTACATGTGGATAAAAAGTTATGGTCAGATATGATACAAGAGTATGTTAAAAAGTTTTCGATAAAAATAACTTCTAAGAAACAAAAAGTAGGAGATTTAAGTGGAGGAAACCAACAGAAGGTGGTTCTTAGTAAATGGCTTGCATGTAAGCCAAAAGTAATTATTTTAGATGAACCGACAAGAGGAATTGATGTAGGTTCAAAATCTGAAATATACGAAATTATAGATGAATTAGCTAGAAATGGTTGTGCAGTTATCATTGTTTCGTCTGAATTACCTGAGATAATAAATATGTGTAATAGATGCTATACAATGTGTGAAGGTAGAGTAACGGGCGAACTTAGTGAAAAAGATTTTTCTCAGGAAATCATAATGACAATGGCTACTAATCGTGAAGATAAATAATGGTGGAGGAAGAAACAATATGGTTACAAGAATAAAAAATGCTCAAAAGAACAATGTTGTCATGGCATACTTTAAGAGAAATTTAGGAATCATAATAGGTCTTATAATGCTTGTTATATTTTTTGGTATATTTACAGAAAACTTTTTTTCTGTAACCAATATTTTAACGATGCTTCAAAATAATGTAGTGAATGCAATTATTTGTTGTGGAATGCTAATGGCGATTATGATGGGGCAAATTGATATATCTGTAGGTTCTACGGTCGGACTTACAGCAATGGCAGCAGCGTATCTTATAACAAATTTACATTGGAATATAAGTGCGGCACTTCTTGTTTCATTATTGATAGGAGTTTTAATTGGAACTATTAATGGATTTCTCATAGCTTATTTGAAAATTCCAGCATTTGTGGCTACACTTGCTACACAATCAGTTGCTCGTGGCTTTTGCAAAATTTTATCAGACGGAATATCAATTCGAATTAGAAATGATGCGTATAATATGATTGCTGGGGCTAAAATTACGATACCAGGAACAGAAGCACTATCTGCAAATGGAAGAGTGCCAATCTCTATTTCCGTTACAATTCTATATGCAGTCATAATTTTGGTTGTAACATGGGTTATATTAAACAAGACAAAATTTGGTTATTATATATATGCCATTGGTGGAAATGAGGTAGCAGCAAAGTATTCTGGAATTAATACAAAGTTATATAATATGCTTCCATACATTTTTATTGGATTTTTATGTGCAGTAGCTGGAACAATATGGGGATCAAAACTACAAGGTGTACAGTCTACTTTGGGCGTAGGATATGAGATGGATGCAATTTCTGCTGTGGTAATTGGTGGAGCATCAATGTCAGGTGGATCAGGAACAGTTGGGGGAACAATCATAGGGGTATTAATTATTGCAGTTTTGTCTAACGGATTGAATGTCATGGGAGTAAATGCGTTTTGGCAAGATGTGTTTAAGGGAGTAATTATCATTATAGCTGTAGTAATTGATGTTATTAGAAAATCTAAAACAAGTAAAGTGATAAGTTAGCCGAAAAAGGGGATGTAAATGATGGCATATGCAGGTTTAGATGTTGGAACAAGTGCCACTAAAGTGATAGTATATGATTTGAATGGAAATGTGATTTTTTCATCAAAAAAAGAATATGAAGAATATGGAACTCATGGGATAAGAGAAATTGATGGGAACGAAATCATCCAATATATATTTTGTGTTCTCAAAGATGTTGGTGAAAATTGTCCCGAACCACTGGAAGCAATGGCGATTACAAGTTTGGGAGAATCTGTTGTATTTTTAGATCGTGATAAGCAGAGTCTTTGTAGATCTATGGTAACAGGTGACAAAAGGGGAATAAAAGAAACAGAAGAAATAATACAAAGATTTGGAGCACAACATATTTTGGAAATCACAGGGCTTCCACCATGCGAACTTTACGGGCTACCTAAATATAGATGGATTTACAAAAATACAGATATAATAGAAAAATGTGAAACAATATGCTTTTATGAAGATTACGTTGGGTACATTCTTACAGGAAAAAGAAAAGTAAGTTATTCGTCGGCGGCTAGGAGTATGGCTTTTGATATACATAAAAAATGTTGGGATTTGGAACTGTTACAGTTTGCAGGGATAAAGGTTTCAAAAATGTCTGAACCATGTGAGTCTGGAAGTGTTGTGGGTACAATTCTTCCAGAGATAGCAAGCAAACTTGCACTAAATCCTAATTTGAAGATTGTTGTTGGTGGGCATGATCAAAGTTGTGCTGCATTAGGAAGTGGGCTTAGTAACATGCAAACAGGAGAATGTGGAATGGGAACATGCGAATTTATGTTTATGAGACTTCCCAATATAAAAAAAGAACAAATTATGTTGGAAAATGATCTTACGTGTATTCCTTATATATTTCCAAATACATATCTTACAAGTCTTGAAGTTACAACTTGTGGCATACTAAAAAACTGGTGTATTAATACATTTTTAAAAAAATTAAAAATCCAATGTGACCAAGCTGGAAAAAATGTATTTGATGAGGTTGACAAGTTAATTGATGGGAAAGAAACAGAAGTTTTTGTACTTCCTCAGTTTGGTTCTTCTGGAAATCCTGATATTAATCATAATGTAACAGGAACAATATGTGGACTTCGAACAGATACAAAATCGGAGGAGATTTACCAAGCAATTTTAGAGGGAATGGCTTTTCAATTTAAAATGGGATTAGAAAAGGCAAAAAAACTTGGGGTGAAGTTAAACGAGTTAATCTGTACTGGTGGAGGTTCAAAATCAGAAGTAACGTTGCAGATGAGAGCAGACATATTAAATATAAATGTATCTACTATAAACACGGAAGAGTCAGGCACATTGGGATGTATGATACTTGCGGCAACAGGGACAGGAGCTTTTCGTAGTCTAAATGAAGCAATAGACAGTGTTGTACACACAAAAAAGACATATCATCCACAAAAAAATAGACAAGAGTATTATACCAAAAAATATAAAAAATATAAAAACTTGTATAATAAAATGCATCTATTTTAAGAAATAATTTTAGAGAAATCAAAATAGGGGGGCGTGATTTTCAATCATGCACCCCTATTCTGATTCTATTCTTAGGAATAGTGTAGTAGTATTTTATCTTTTTTTAGATTTGATAGTTTTTAAAACAAAGAAAAGTATAGAACCTATAACTGGAACTGAGATTCCAAACACAATCCATCCCCAATAGCCATGCTTAGAGGAGTTAGATGCGTTTATAATAGGGTCTTGCTTTGTAGTAGCGTCACGGTCTGTCGTCTCATCAGAATGTGTAGAACCAGAGATGTTTTCTGATGGCTTCGTCGCTATTTTTGTCGGTGTATCCTTTTGTTTTGAATCTACGAAGTCTTCTTGTTTATGCGTTTTTTCCGTAGGTTTTTTTGCAACAGATGGAGTACTGTTGATTGAGTGAGGGGTGACAGTAGGCGGTATTATAAATTCAGAGGTATTTCCACCAGTAGCTGGCGGCTGGGAGGAACCTTGCGAAGAACTGTTGTCTGGAGTGGTTATGTCCTCGTTTTCACTTTGCCCATTGCTATCTGGGGTAGTACTATGATCGCCTTCACTTTCGGTACCAGTATCCGGTTTCGAGTTGTTACCGCTTTCGCCTTCGTTGCCATTGTCTGGTTTTGTGTTGTTACCGCTTTCGCCCTCATTACCATTGTCCGGCTTTGTGTCGTTACCGTTTTCGCCCTCATTACCATTGTCCGGTTTCGTGTTGTTACCGTTTTCGCCCTCATTACCATTGTCCGGTTTCGTGTCGTTACCGTTTTCCCCTTCCGTACCGCCATCTGGATCTGGGGGGGTGACGTTATCGGTTTCACCATTAGAGGAATTGCCAGAGTTGTCATCTTCTGTTTTAGGAAAAGCATCATAGGAGATTATATAATTATCTCCATCTTTTCGGGCAGATATCACTTCATTGTTTAATGTAAACACAGTGTGATCAGCAATGGCATAATTTTCCTTGGCTTTAATTACAATGGAAACACTATAGGAAGTATTTGCTTTAAAGACATCATCAGCAGGTGTCCATGTGGTTTTTTCAATCGTATAACCATTTTCATTGGATTGTGCATTCTGTGGCGTTTGTCCTGTAACAGGAGCAGGTATGGTCAAATGAACGTCGGACACAGTTTCTACAGGAGATTGTGTTTGAATGTTTAAAGTGACATCTACAAAAGGACTTGCCTTACCACTTTTTCTCTGACCATTATATTGTTCGTTGAACACTTTTAGTACATAGGTGCCGTCAAGGAGTTCTGCTGGAAGAGGAAAACGAACCTGTCCGTCTGCATTTTGTACGGGTGCAAGTTTACCGTAATAAAGAGGGGTTGTTCCTTCTTGATCAGTCACAATAACGGAAATATATTCAGATGAATTTACAATCGCACCCTGATAATCCAAAGTAACGGATTCACCTGGCTGTAGGGTGATCGAATTGTCAGTTACACGAAAATCTCGGCTTGTATCCTTTAAAACAAGACGGAAGTCCTGACTTTGTACAGATTGAATCTTTTGTAGACCCAAAGCGTCCGTAAACTGTCCGTTTCTAACTGCAGTTCCATAGAGCACTTGGCTGCCGTCCAGATGGAAGGCTGGGCGTGCAGCGTAATTCTTTGTCACAGCATCCGAAACTATGTTGCCTGTACCGTCTACATACCATGCTTTGCTGCTGTCATTTGAGTCAGGTGAACGAAGCCAGTAGGAAGAGAAACCAGTATGGTATCGTGCTTGACGGTTTGCTGCTGTGTCAAAACCATATGTAGGATTGCTAATTTCTTCTGCAGAAGGTAGAAATAACCGGTCTCCCAATAGTGCATTCTTTGTTTGGGTAATTGGAGTTGCGGCGTAGTATGGCGCATCCGTTTTTGTGGTCGTTTGGATGGCAGACTGTTCCCATGGAGCAAGATTGGAGCTCTCAAAATCCTTGCACCAACGTCTGGCATCACTATCTTGATAACCATTCCCGGAGGAAGAAAACTGTAGACCACCGGTTTTTCCTGTGCCATACAACTTGTCCGATATAAGGAACAGGTTCCCTTTGTTCTCTGTGCCGGCTTTATCTAAAACACGCCAGAGAATTGGTTCTTCTGAGCCTTGGTTATTGAAACCACGTTCTGTTCCGAACCAAAGATACTGAGGGGTTTGGTTATATGCGTGGAAAAGTGAATTTCCTAGCCCCAGTGAAGAAACAACTTCTGAAGATGCTGGGGATGGGGTAGTGACACGATAGGGGCTGGCTGCGGAAGTACCGCCGGCAGCATGGGTAGAAGTTTCCTTTACTCGTGCGAAAAAATAGTATTGATCTGGCTGTAGGTCAGAAAAATAATTGTCGCTCTGCCACTGAACTATATTATCTGGATTATCGTCATAAGAATAGCCGTACTCCAAAAGGGAATTACCAATGTTGGTTACAAGCACGGTAACGCCATGTCCATCTTCATCCGGGTTTAGTGCGCTGATTTGTGCTTGGGCACCGATATAGTCCTGAGTAGATTTTACCACTTCCGGTGCGTATAACAAAATGGAGTCTCGGATTCTTGTAAAACGTGTGCTAGCACCTGTCGGTGGATGATAGGGATAATTTACCAAACGAACACCGTCGTTATGATTGCTCTCTTCAATGGAAACACTAAAGATTCCAATTGAACGTGCATCGTCTGAGTCGGTTACATGGATCCGTGTCACAAGTCCAGTCTTTACATCATAATCCACACCCCAAAGGGTAATGGCATGTCCACCACCACCACTGGAATTATCCGCGATAATGGAGATTGTACAAGGACCATAGTGAAGTTGACGAAGAATTTGTTGGGAGAAGCTTTTAAGGTTGGAAAAAGCTCCACCCGAACTGATACCACCGATACTTTCTATAAACGGAAATCTATTATCTTCAAAAGAACCGAAAACGGAAAACCTTTCTCGTGGCTTCCAATCAAAAGATACTTCAGACCACCGTTCGCTGGAATTGTGAGGCAGATGATTGCGCAGATATCCGCCAGGTTCCTTATGGGTTAATTCACTACCATTGGGATTTGAATTTCCACTAGGGAAACCGCCAGTAAAATACCAACTAAGGGCTTCTAACTGGTCGCCGCCTACTGCTGGATCCCATCCATCTCGAAAACGATCAAATATTTTTTCTACATTCCTTTCATATTCGTAGGAATCTTCCGGATGTTGAGCCGTGTATTGATCCAAATACCAGGAAATTAGGTTAGAACTAGAGGCTGCAAAGCAAAGACCAGAATCACGATTTCCCCATACTTTAGTGGCATCCTTCCATCCCTCTTTCGAGGAAACACCTGGGGCAAATAACGTGCCTATAAGCTGTTTTTTATCATTGGTAGAAAAGGTTAGGCGATCTTTTAATGGTGGAATTCGTAACACATAATTGCCATACCGTTCCTTTTCGGGGTAGCCAGGATCATAGGCCTTAAAATCCTCGTTAGAGTGAAAGGTACTCGTATCTGGAAGAGGCAACGGTGTATCGTCGGTGGCATTTTCATTATTTTCAGGAGTAGGAGGTTTTATTGGTCCAATAATATCCGATATATCTCCATAAAACTGAGCCGTAGGTTCTTGCTCTTCTTTATGAGCCGCCAATGCCGTTGCGGATAGAAGTGTGAGACTGATGCAAAATGCGAGAGTCCCTGTAAATAAACGATTTTTCATAATTGTATTTCCTTTTTGATTTATAGTTCAAATTAATTCTATGTTCCTCTAAAAATATTATCACAAAATAGAAAATTTTCAAGAAGTTTGTCTAATAAGATGTTATACTGAATATACAAGGAGGAAAGCTATGCCAAAAGAAGAAGCATGTCAAAAGAAAAAACAACATACAAAAGGAATTCGGTTATTAATAATGATCACGATTGTCGTTGTATTAGCAATCGCAATATACATAGGAATCAGGTTGGGCTATTCGTTGCCGAAAGGTCAGGTGTTTCGTTTATGGTTCTCAAGAACCCTTCCAATCACTTTACTTTTAATGTTCCAAGGTCTTGTTTTGATATGGCTTTGTGTATTATCCTGGCTGATAAAACAAAAGTATCAGAAATCACTGGGAAAAAGAATTGGATTATGGTTTGTGGGAATCCTGCTGATTTTCATTCTGGCAGTGGGAATGCTGATTCATATGTTAACAAACGATTATTCTGAATATTTTAATGGAGATGGTACGGTTATCATTAAATCTTTTGTTTGGTTGGATAAACCAAGGTTTTATTTGTATCAGGAAGAAAATTTTCTAGTTCTTAGATATATAAGAGATGCGGATGGATTAGATGATATTGACACTTCAATCAGTGAGGAAGAATATAGAAGGAAAAAGCAAGAAGAATTCGAGAAAAATACGAAGCGCCAAAATGAAAAGAAAGAAGAACCGAAACAAGACAGTAAAATTTATCAGAACCCACAGGAAGACGAGAGAAATAGGAAGATAGAAGAAGGGTATCAAAAAGTATATGAAGCTTATTTAAAAGATAAAAATTCGGAATATAAAAAAGACTATAATGCAAAAGGATACAGTTATATCATCGTTTATGAAGATGAAACACAGATTCGATATTTCATGTATGATCGGGAGGATGAGCAAGGGAAGAAAGCACAGTATGTGTATTTTCAGAACGAAAAAAATGAAGATGGCTCATGGTCTCCCGTGGATTCAGAAATTTTAGATATGTACCAGTATGATTACGCTACAAAAGAAGTAGAAGATTTGAAAAAAACGTCATGGTAAAATAAAATGGAACAAGCGAATTTTTTGAGAGAAAAGTAGGAAATAGTCTGGTTAGATTTATTGATTTTTCATGTGTAAATATGTATAATTTATAATTATAGAATAGAGGAGGGATGAAAGATGAAATATCAAGTAACAAAAGAACTAGAAACTGGAAATGCTCTTATCGATCAAGAGCATCGCGAATTATTTCAGGCAGTCAATAATTTGCTTGACGCGTGCAGCAGCGGAAAAGGACGTGCGGTGATAAAAGACACAGCACAATTTTTAGAAGAGTATGTGAATAAGCACTTTGCACACGAAGAGGAATTACAAAGGAAGAGTAAATATCCTAATTATCAAGCACATCATCTTTTTCATGAAAATTATAGGCGTAAGTTGTATAGTATTGTAGAACAGATAAAATCTCATGAATCAACGATAACGGATGTGGCAATGTTAAATTCTCACATCTCAACGCTTATCACACATATTAAGTCCGAAGATAAAAATATAGGCAGACATTTGGAGAAACATTAATTTTTATAGAGCAATAAAATAAATAGAGAAAATACGATAGGATTGGATTCTTAGGAATTTAGTCCTATTTTTTTATAAATGTGTTGCTCAGATCCAAGATGTAGCAAATAATTTCAGAAAATGGTAATTATTTTAGAAAATAAATAATTAAATATATTGTTTTCAGATTGTATAGAATGATATAATACAAGAAAGAAGAGAGAAAGTACAAAGAGTAGTTAAAAAAGCAGAAGGAGAGGTGCAGATACAATGACAAAACATACAATTATAACAATTGGAAGACAGTTTGGAAGTGGTGGACATGAAATTGGAAATAGACTTGCAGAGCGCTTGGATGTTCCTTTGTACGACTATAATTTGATCCGAATGGCGGCAAGGGAATTGAAAGTTTCAGAAGATATGGCTACGCAGGTAGATGAAACGATACTGGGACGTTTTTTGTCAGCCTATGTTGTAAATTCAGGAACATATACAGCGTTTATGGGAAATGATGCCTATGGTGTTCCGCTTAGTGATATGGTGTATGATGCACAAACGGAAATTATAAAGAAACTAGCAGAGAGAAGTTCTTGCATCTTTGTAGGAAGATGTGCAGATTATGTTTTAGGAGATTATTCGAACTGTATTAATACATTTATCTATGCCTACAAAGATGACAGGATTCGTAGAATTATGAAGATCTACAATTTAAATGAAAAGCAAGCATGGGATAAAATTAAAAAGATTGATAAAGAGAGGAAACTTTATTATGAGGCTCACACCGGAAGACAGTGGGGAAGCATCGAGGCTCATGAGATGATGTTCAATGCAAGTTTGATGGGGATTGATGGTGTAGTGGATGTATTGGAGGCCATTTATCATAAACGTGATGTGAGCAGATAAAAACAATGAGAAATTAGAGGTAAATAAAATGCCAGTCTGGAAAAAGCAGACTGGCATCTTGACAAAATGGGAAGAATGACGTATTATGATTACAGGTTAGCTAAGGCTAACTTGCAGAAGTTCTTATATGCACGAACGTGCAGCTTTTTTTCTAATCAACAGTTAGTTAAAACTAACTTTCGGAAGGGGGAGCTTTATGTCTGAAGAACTAATTATATCCCAGTGTTCACCCACACTGGCAGGAATAAAAACGGGAAACATGTTTTTGACAGAGTTTCATTCGAAGGAACAATTAACGAAAGATATTCGAGATATGAATCATAGATTGTGTAAAAAAGGAGTGCGGATGATTCCGATTCATTTTCAAGCAAATAAGGTTCTGATCTACCTATATCGTCCTTCTTCCTTAAAAAGGGATTTAGAAAATACAGAAGCGTTTCAGATTTTGAAAGATATGGGATATTCCTGCACGACACCGGAACAATATTTGGGTAAATTGATTGCAAATTACGATAGTTGCAATGAAATACCACATGAAATAGGGCTGTTTTTAGGGTATCCACCAGAGGATGTGCGAGGATTCATAGAAAATCGAGCACAAAATTATAAAATGGTAGGAACTTGGAAAGTATATGGTAATGCAACAAAAGCAAAACAAACATTTGAAAAATATAAAAAATGTTCCAAGGCATATTACCAAAACTGGAGCAAAGGACAGACCATTGAAAGATTGACGGTGGCAGTTTAAAGAAATGTAAGAAGGAGATTTAGGATATGAAAAAAGTAGCAGTAGTATACTGGAGTGGCACAGGAAATACAGAAATGATGGCAAATGCGATTGTGGAAGGAGTAAAGGCATCGGGAAATGAAGTGGAACTTTTTACTCCGGAGGCATTCCAAGGATCCATGGTAGAGCAATATGATGTAATCCTGTTTGGATGCCCGGCTATGGGAGCAGAAGAATTGGAAGATGCAGAGTTTGCTCCAATGTTTGAGGATTGCAAAAATCATCTTGAAAATAAATCCATTCTTCTGTTTGGCTCCTACGGATGGGGAGATGGAGAATGGATGAGAGAATGGGAAGAAGCGTGTAAAGAAGTTGGCGCACAGTTGCTAGGAGACAGCATAATATGTGAAAATGCACCAGATGATGAAGCACTAGAGCAGTGTAGAAAAATAGGTGAAATCTTATAAAGGAAGTGTTCAGCTCTGCAAATATGCAGAGCTGAATTTTTGCAAAATTATGAAAAATGCATGAGAAATATTGTTTCAGAAATAATAATAAGGTATTATAATAGGGTAGCACTAAAAAAATGATAAGAAAGGTAGGAAAACATAGATATGAGAAAAAAATGGTATAAAATAGTAGCAGCATCCTTGTCTGTTGTTCTGTTGTCAGGTTTGGTATCAGGATGTGGAAATCAGAATGAAAAAGCAGATTCGAAGACCAAAGAAATTACAGTTATGATTCCAGAATGGGGAGCCCCAGATGACGAGCTGTTGGATCAGTTTGAAGAAGAAACAGGTATTTATGTGACTGTAAATGAAGTTGGCTGGGATGATATTAGAGACAAAATTGCAATTGCAGCATCTGGCGGATCAGCAGCAGCGGATGTAGTTGAAGTAGACTGGTCATGGGTAGGGGAATTCCATGCAGCAGACTGGTTGGAGCCATTAAAATTAGACAAAGAAGAGATAGAGGATATGCCAACCATAGACACCTTTACGGTTGATGGAGATATACTTGCAGTTCCTTATGCAAATGATTTCCGCTTATCTTACTATAACAAAGATCAGTATGAAAAAGCAGGGATCGAAAAGGAACCAGAGACTTGGGATGAAGTGTATGAACATGCAAAATTATTAAAAGAAAAGGGGATTAGTGAATATCCTTTCGTCATGGCTTTAAACGCAGAGGAGGCAGCAACCACTTCACTTATGTGGCTGGCTTACACGATGAACGGGGTGGTCTTTAATGAAGATGGAACCTTAAATGAAGAATCTATCGTGTCCGCACTTGAATATCAGGATAAATTCATCAAAGAAGGTCTGATTGATCCTGCAGACAAAAGTTCATCTGGTATGGATGCATATCGACGGATTCTCTCAGGAAATGCAGCATTTTTAACAGGACCGACATCTTTTGTAGCGAGAAGCAATGACAAAGAACAATGTAGTGTTGTAGGTCAGATTCAACCAATCTTAGTTCCTGGAAAAGATGGAAAAGCAGAACATACCATGCCACTTCCAGAAGCAATCGGAGTTACAAAATTTTCGAAAAATAAAGAAGCGGCAGAGACCTTTGTGAAATGGTACACATCAAAAGAGATTCAAAAAGAATTGTTTAGACGAAATAGTACAATTCCAACACATAATACAGTATTAAAAGAATTAATCGATGCAAAAGAGATGGTTCAAACAGGAGATATGCTAGAAGAAGCAAAAAGAATTGCCTCTCCATTTCCAAACGGAGTCCCTTCTTATTACGCAGAAATGAGCCATGCGATTTATAATGCAGTAAACAAAATGGCAACAGGGGCACTTTCACCAAAAGAAGCCTTTGATGAAATGAACAAAGTAGTAACAGAACTGGCAGGAAATAAATAATGAAAAAGGCGTTACCTTACATTTTACTTGCACCCATGATGTTCATCATGGGTGTACTGGTTTTTTATCCAGTAATTGCAACATTTTCATACAGTTTAAAAAGATGGAAACTGACAATGCCTGGTGATATAAAATTTATTGGGCTTGACAATTATGTCTCTGTATTCAAGTCGTCATCCTTTTGGTATAGTCTTGAAAATACCATTGTGATTCTATTGGTTGTGGTATTACTTACAAGTGTAATTGGAATGTTGTTATCTCTGTTTTTAAATATAGAAACAAAAGTGTCTGGATTGATGCTTGCAATTGCGGTGCTTCCATGGGCGTTGCCGCCATATGTGAATGGGGTTTTGTGGAAATTTATTTTTCATCCAGGATATGGATTTTTGAACAAATTATTATTGGCCACCCATGTGATTTCGCAACCGATTGAGTGGCTTTCTTCAAGATGGCTTCTATTACTTGCAGTGTCTTTGGTGGTCACCTGGAGAAGTGTTCCATTTATGTCACTGGTCTGTCTTGCGGGAAGAAAGGCATTGCCAGAGAGTTTGTACGAAGCGGCGAGAATCGATGGGGCATCCAAGGTACAGATTTTCAAACAAATCACCATGCCGTTGATTCTTCCATTTGCGGGAATCGGTGTTATGAGTACATCAATTACAGCAATCAATGTGTTTGATGAAATTGTTGCGCTATCTGGTATGAATGATCTTGGGAAAAATATTGTACTAGAAAGTTATCTTACGACCTTTTCTTTTCTTGATTTTGGAAAAGGAAGTGCAATTACTTATCTAGTGTTGCTTCTAGCAGCTATTTTTGGTGTGTTTTATCTAAAAACGCTAAATCGGGAGGTGCAGTATTAATGAAAAAGAAATACGGATACTGGCTCTTTATGATTCTTACATTGATTTGCACAATCGGACCATTTGTGTGGGCGTTTTTTATATCTGTCACACCAGAACATGGAATGTTTTCGAAAACGACTGGATTGATTCCAAGACAGATTACATGGGAGAATTATAGAGAATTGTTGTTTAGTGGCAGCAGACAAGGAAGATTGTTTTTTACAGGAATAAAAAATTCGCTAAAAGCAGTGGTTGTTACGCTTTCCCTTGGTATGCCATCGGCTATACTATCTGCATATGCGCTGGCTCGCATGGAATTTAAGGGAAGAAAAGTAATCAAAAATTTACTGTTATTTACCATGGTAATTCCGGTCATGGCAACCATTATCCCAATTTACCATATCTTTATGGATTATGGATTGTTGGACAATATATTTTGGCTTAGTGTGATTTATGTGAGTTCCCTTCTTCCGTCTGCAGTATGGTTGATTTCAAATTATTTTGCAACCATACCAAAGGAATTGGAGGAAGCAGCCCTTGTTGATGGCTGTGGAACGATGAGAGCATTTTTTAAAATTATTCTTCCAACATCTGTACCGGTTATCATTTCCACCATATTGATTTTGTTTTTAAATACGTGGAGTCAATTTCAGATTCCCCTGATACTTGCGTCGTCGAAGATGACCAAGCCAATTGCGGTAATTACATCAGAATTTATGACAAAAGATGCGGTGAAATATGGAATCACTGCGGCGGCGGGAATTTGTGCAGTTGTGCCGCCAATTCTATTAGCATTATTCCTTCGAAAATTTTTAGTTTCAGGAATGACCGGTGGTGCGGTAAAAGAATAAGAGGAACCTGTCAGAATTTAATGGCCAAGTAGCCGAATGCTGACAGGTTCTTTCTTATATTTCAGAAGATGTTTTAGAATGACAATACAAGAGATCAATGCATTCCCAAGAAGAACGGAAGGTTTTGATGTGGTAAAAATGTTTATCAAAAGAAAACAAGTGTAAGAGGCAATACTGCGATGCAAATGTGGACCAATTACAATAATAAAGGAAAATAGAAGATAAAACACAGCGAGAAAAATTACGGGAGATAGATTTGGAAAAAGTCCCAAAAGGCTTCCAAAGGAAACGGCGATGGCCTTTCCGCCGCTAGAAATATTCCAAATAGGAAGAGCATGTCCAATTACAGGTGCGGCAAGAACGACACCAAAAAGTATGCCATTTGTGTCCAAATGTCTGGAGGCAAGAAATACCGGAAAGAATCCTTTTAAAACATCAAGAATGATAGAAAGCAATCCGATTTTCCAGCCGGCATACTGAAAGGCATTAAACGCTCCAGGATTTTGGTCCATGCTTAATTTTACGGTGTCAACGTGACAAATATATTTTGGAATCCAATAGGCATAGAGGACACTTCCTGATAAATAACCAAAAAGAATAAAACAAAGATAAGAAAATAAAGTAGTCATGGGTGTTACTCCTTACATTAGATCAGCAAATTCTTCGTAATAGTTTGTAAGTGCGATCAGCTGCATTTTTGGGGATTTCTTTTGCCTGAGCAGTTCGCATGTTGTTTTTGGCGTCTTCATTCCGTAATAGATTTTGGCTAGCCTTAATCTGGTTGTAAAACTTTGAAGATGCAATAGAGAGTCCGCGCACAGAAAAAAACGCAAGATTTTTCGACTCACATCCAGGAATGGGAGCGGTGTGAATAATGGGAATCCCTTTTACAGCAGCTTCTGTCGTGGTAAGACCTCCTGGCTTTGTAAAAAGAACATCACTGGCGTCCATATAGGAAGCAATGTGTTCTGTATAACCCAAAATTCTAACGTTAGAAAATCTCCCGAATTCTTTCATTAAAATGTGGTATAATTTTTTATTGTTACCACAAATGACGATAATATATTCATTTTTTTCTATTTTACGAAGCAACTGTGCGACAAAAAGCTGGATTTTTCCAAATCCCATGCTTCCGCTCATAATTAAATAGACATGGGAATGCTCCGGAATAGAACAGATCTTTTTGGCTTCGTCTTGTAAACGTGGCTGAGAAAATGCCTGTCGAACAGGAATCCCATAGGCCTTTAACTTATGGGAAGGAATTCCTTTTTGAGAAAATTCGTCTTTTAGATCTTTGTGAGGGATCACGTAGTAATCGCAGTTTGTTTCTTCCCAGAAAGGAATACAGGTGTAATCTGTGGCAACTGCCACCACTTTCTGCTTTAACCTGTTTTTTGATTTTAAATACGTAAGAGTTTCTGCAGGAAAAAGGTGTGTGGTCACAATGACATCATAGTGATGTTCGTCGATATATTTTTTCAACCGCTTACCTAACAAAGCGTTTGCGTAATACACGGGTGATTTTCTTTTGGAAGAACTGATCTTATCTCCAATCTTATATAAGAAATAAAAAAAACGAGGTGCATGTTTTACAACGGAAACATAGCTTCCACCAACTATTTTGGAAGTTCGTCTTCCTTTTAAAAGCATAAAATCAAGAAACTCTGCCTCATCTCCATGCAATCGAATACATTCGGATAGTGCCTTAGCCGCAGAGTTATGTCCTTCTCCTGTATTACAAGATAATATTAAAACTTTCATAAAACTCCTTTTGATAGATAGAATCAAGTAAATAAGAATGTGTTAGTTAAAGTTTAACAGAACAATGTATCTTTGGCAAGGTGGGAAATAACAGAAAAACATAAAAAGATAGTGCAAAATGACTGAAAATTAAGAAAAAGACTTGACAAAATTGTACAAATCATATATATAATAGTATATCATAAAGCGTCAAGTAAGTAGAAGGTTACTTGAGTAGATAGGTATTAGGAGGAAAAAGGTATGAAAAATGAAAATGTAAGTGTGGAGAACATTTACAATCTCGACGGCAGAGTACCGCTTGGAAAAGCAATTCCATTTGGTATGCAACACATATTGGCAATGTTTGTTGCCAATATTGCTCCGATCATTATTGTTGCAGGGGCGTCAGGATTGACAGGAAAAGAGTTGGCTATGCTTCTTCAGAACTGTATGTTCGTAGCAGGGATAGGAACGATGATCCAACTTTACCCCCTTTGGAAAATTGGAGCGAGACTTCCAATTGTAATGGGAGTTAGTTTTACATTTGTTTCTATTTTATGTTTTGTTGGCGCGTCCTATGGATACAATACGGTAATCGGTGCAGTTATTGTCGGCGGTATCATAGAAGGTACGTTGGGAATATTTGCAAAATATTGGAGAAAGATTATCTCTCCGGTTGTTGCGGCTTGTGTTGTGACAACGATCGGTTTTTCTTTGTTGAATGTGGGGGCCAATTCCTTTGGTGGGGGCGTAGGAGCGAAAGATTTTGGAAGTGCTAAGAATTTATTAGTTGGTACGTTTACGTTAGCGTGTTGTCTCCTTTTTAATATTTTAGCAAAGTCATTTTGGAAACAATTGTCTGTTTTATTTGGTTTAGCTATGGGATACATATTATCAATCTTTATGGGAATGGTAGATTTTTCTGGATTGTTGGAAGGTGGGATTCTTTCACTACCAAAGATTCTTCCGTTTGTTCCAGAATTTAATGTGAGCGCAATCATAGCGGTTACAGTCATTTTTCTTGTTTCCGCAACAGAGACCATTGGAGACACGTCTGCCATGGTTGTTTCCGGATTAGATCGAGACATTACAGAGAAGGAAATATCCGGATCGCTTGCATGTGATGGATATATGAGTTCTGTCTCTGGGTTATTTGGATGTATGCCAATCACATCTTTTAGTCAAAATGTAGGTCTTATAGCCATGACAAAAGTGGTAAATCGATTTACGATTATGACAGGTGCTGTTTGTATGTTGCTCTGTGGATTATTTCCACCTCTTGGTGCATTTTTCTCCACGCTTCCAGAGAGTGTACTTGGTGGCTGTACCATTATGATGTTTGGGTCGATTGTAGTTTCTGGTATTCAGATGATGATTCGTTGCAAACTAGATCAAAGAAATACAACGATTATTGCATTGTCTCTAGGAATTGGAATTGGGTTTACACAGGTGCCTGAAATTTTTAGTATCTTCCCACAGATGGTTCAAGAAGTTCTTGCGACAAACTGTGTAGCAGTCGTATTTATTGTAGCAGTTTTATTAAACTTATTGCTGCCAAAGAGCATGGAGATTGGAAAAATAAAAGAAAAAGGAAATGAATAAAAAGAATTAAAAGACAAAAAGAATCTTCCATAGAATTAAGGGTTTCATACCGAATATTCTATGGAAGATTCTTTTTGTTGTCTGTTATGAAATTTTTAGGGAACCAAAGGATCTATTCCCAACGTATTTTTTGGATGTGCTTATTGAAAATCGATGACGTCAATCCATTTTAGGAGAAACTCTTTTTCTTCCTCGATTCCTTTTGTTAACTGTACAGCGGCAACAATTGGAAGCCATGTTTGCACATATTGCTTTGCAGTGTCACTCTTTTTGCAAAATAGATCCAGATATAAATCAGCAATTTTTTGATTTTTCAAAGCAAATTTAAGATATGTAGATGCGGCTTCGGCGCTGGCGTTACCGATGGTTGCGTGAGCCCAGTCGATGATTGTCATATCTCCATTGTTGTTCACAATAATGTTTTCAGGAGTAAAATCACCATGACAAAGTTTTGTGTGTGCGGGCATGGCGTTCAATCTAGTACATAATTCGTACCGAGTTGTGGCATCGATCTCCTCTTTTAGACTGTTTATTTTTCGAGTGAATTTATCTTTTTGTAATGTCAGTCTAGGAGCTTTTCTTGCATGCATGGAAAGTTGAAGATCAACAAATTGTTCTAGATAACCTTGGATGTTGTCTGGATGTTTCACCATCAATGATTCTAACGTATCACCTTCTACATAGCGAATTGACAATGCCCATTTTTCATCAATCTTACTTACTTCAAGAACTTCAGGAATCGCAAGTCCACTTTCTTCCACGCGTGCATGGCAAAGTGCTTCATTAAATACATTGGCTTTTCCATGTTCTTTTTGAAATACTTTAACGATTCGATCCCCATCTTTGTATACCGTTTTGTATGGGCGAGTCACGATTTTGTTTTCTTCAGATAAATTCATATGATATCCCTTCCTTTCGTTTACTTTGTGTCCTTTGCGTTTTTTCCATAGTAGGCTTTTAAATAGAGCTCTTTTAATTCAGACATCAATGGATAACGTGGGTTTGCACCTGTACACTGATCGTTAAATGCCTGTTCTACCATTTCATCCAGTGTCTCTAAGAAATAGTCCTCATCTACATTATAATCTTTTATGGTAGGTTTGATTTCAATTTCTTTTTTAAGATTTTCAAGTTTATCCAAAAGCTTTTCAAATACTTCTTGGTCAGTTTTTCCAGTCAAACCAACAAAGCGGCCAATTTCAGCATAACGAGCAAGTGTATGTGGATACTGGTATTGTGGGAATGTTCCCATCTTTGTTGGAACCTCAGCGCTGTTGTAACGCATTACGTCTGTGAGAACAAGTGCATTTGCAATTCCGTGAGGAATATGATGGAATGCTCCAAGTTTGTGTGCCATAGAGTGGTTTATTCCAAGGAATGCATTGGCAAAAGCCATACCAGCCATGCAAGATGCGTTTGCCATGTGGTCCCTTGCTTCGACATCGTTTCCGTCTTTGTATGCACGTGGAAGATAATCAAATACAAGTTTAATGGCTTTTAATGCCAAACTGTCGGTGTAATCAGAAGCCATTACAGATACATATGCTTCAATAGCATGAGTCATAACGTCAATACCAGAGGCACAGGTAAGTCCTTTTGGAGCGCTCATCATATTGTCGGTATCTACAATCGCCATATTTGGCATGAGTTCGTAGTCTGCAAGCGGCCATTTTACGCCAGTGTCTTGGTCGGTAATAATTGCAAATGGAGTGACTTCAGATCCTGTACCAGAAGAGGTTGGAATTGCAACGAAGTAAGCTTTTTTCCCCATTTTTGGAAATTGGTAGATACGTTTTCTAATATCCATAAAGTCCATGGACATATCTTCAAAATCAACATCTGGATTTTCGTAGAGTACCCACATGATTTTTCCGGCGTCCATAGCAGAACCACCGCCAAGAGCAATAATACAATCTGGTTCAAAAGCGCGCATAGCAGCTGCGCCTGCTCTTGCAGAAGCTAAAGAAGGATCTGGCTCTACATCGGAGAAGCAAGTGTGGATGATTCCCATCTGATCCAATTTATCTTCAATTGCTTTTGTATATCCATTTTTATAAAGGAAAGAGTCTGTAACAATGAAACAACGTTTTTTATTCATGATTGTACCAAGTTCATCCAATGCAACAGGGGTACATCCTTTTTTGAAGTAGACTTTTTCAGGGGTTCTCATCCAGAGCATATTTTCTCTCCTTTCAGCAACTGTTTTGATATTGATTAAATGTTTTACACCAACATTTTCAGAAACAGAGTTTCCACCCCATGAACCACAACCAAGTGTAAGAGATGGAGCGAGTTTAAAGTTATAAAGATCCCCAATACCACCTTGAGAAGAAGGGGTATTCACAAGAATACGACAGGTCTTCATCGCGTTTGCATGTTTTTCCATTTTTTCTTTTTCACAAGTATTGATGTATAAAGAAGAAGTATGTCCATATCCGCCATCAGCGACAAGTTGCTCTGCTTTTGCAAGGGCTTCATCGAAAGTTTTGGCATGATACATTGCAAGTACAGGAGAAAGTTTTTCGTGAGCAAATTCCTCGCTAATATCGACAGAATCGACTTCTCCAATTAAAATTTTTGTTTCTTCTGGAACGGACACATTTGCCATCGCAGCAATGGTAGCCGCTTTTTGCCCAACAATTTTTGCGTTTAATGCTCCATTGATTAAGATTGTTTTTCGTACTCTGTCAAGTTCGTCAGCTTTTAGGAAATAGCATCCACGGTATGCAAATTCTTTTTTTACTTTTTCGTAAACAGAATCAAGAACAGTAACGGATTGTTCGGAAGCACAGATCATTCCGTTATCAAATGTTTTAGAATGGATGATAGAGTTTACGGCTAAACGGATGTCAGCGGTATCATCAATAATAACAGGAGTGTTTCCGGCACCAACACCCAATGCAGGTTTTCCAGAAGAATAGGCTGCTTTTACCATGCCAGGACCTCCGGTTGCAAGGATAATGTCTGCTTCTGCCATTACAATGTTTGTTAATTCAAGGCTTGGAGTGTCGATCCATCCGATAATTCCTTCAGGAGCTCCAGCTTTTACTGCTGCATCAAGTACAATCTTTGCTGCTGCGATTGTACAATTTTTTGCACGTGGGTGTGGGCTGATGATGATCGCATTTCTCGTTTTAAGCGCAATCAAAGTCTTAAAAATCGCAGTGGAAGTTGGGTTTGTAGTTGGAATAACAGCGGCTATAAGTCCGATTGGTTCTGCAATCTTTTTGATACCATAAACAGAATCTTCCTCAATTACGCCACAAGTTTTTGTGTTGCGATAAGCGTTGTAAATATATTCCGCTGCGTAGTGATTTTTAATTACTTTATCTTCCACAATTCCCATTCCTGTTTCTTCTACTGCCATTTTGGCAAGAGGAATACGCATTTTATCAGCTGCTGTTGCAGCGGCTTTGAAAATTTTATCGATTTGTTCTTGAGAGTAAGTAGCAAAAATTTTCTGTACTTTTTTCATTTCATCTATTTTGTTCATTAATGCTTCCGAAGTATCTACTGTTAAATTCATATTTTTTGACATTTAAAATCCTCCTATAAAATAACTTGATTTGGTTGAGTGGTTTTATAAGTAGAAACGTTTCAAAAAAGTATGTTAATTAAATAACAAACCTTACGAATCCCATTATATTTGATAGACAAAGATTTGTCAATCAAAATTTGATAAAAAAATAACAAGCAAATTTGTTTGTCGAATAATTCTGTATCTTTTCGCAAATACTATTTCCAATCATGGCAAGAACAGCAAATGGAGGAAGGATATATGAAAGCGACAGGAATTGTAAGAAGGATTGATGATTTAGGAAGAGTTGTGATTCCAAAAGAAATTCGCAGGACAATGCGTATTAGAGAAGGAGATCCCTTGGAAATTTTTACAGATCGGGAAGGAGAAGTAATCCTGAAAAAATATTCTCCCATAGGAGAACTTGGGATTTTTGCAAAACAATATGCGGAAAGTCTCTCTGAAACATTGAATTGCACAGTGTGTATCACAGATACAGATCTCGTGATCGCAGCATCAGGAAGTGGAAAAAAGGAGTTGTCTGAATCATATGTAAGTTTTGAAATGGAGAAAATAATTCAAAGGAGAGAACAAGTGTTAGCTGTGCGGGATAGTACCGCTTTCACGAAAATTGTTCCAGATATGAAAGAGTTTACAGAACAGGTAATCTGCCCGATTATTTGTTCGGGGGACGCAATTGGAGCGGTTGTATTGTTAACAAAAAATACTAAACAAAGTTTTGGAGAAGTAGAAATGAAAGTTGCTAAATCGGCAGCGGCCTTTTTGGGAAAACAGATGGAACAGTGATGCAATGCATGTTTATCCTTTACTATATATGTGGATAAGCATGCATATTTTTTGAGAAATGTTCATAAGGTGTAGAAACAAAGAGGAGGAATCGTGATATGGAAAAAAGTAGAAGAATGTATGGTAGTCCGGTAGAAAAACTATTGTGGATGGTCAAAGCTTTGTTCTGTTCTTATGGAGTGACAGGAATCTTGTTGTGTTTGATTTCGTTTGCACTTTATAAATGGGAACTAGATGAAACAAAAGTGATGGCAGGAATTATGTCGGTGTACATATTATCAACATTTGCAGGCGGAATTCTCGTTGGAAAGTTAGCGAAAAAAAGGAAATTTTTATGGGGATTTCTGGTAGGGCTTTGCTATTTTGCAATTCTTCTTTTTGTATCTTATGGACTTTACCATTCTCTTCAAAATGGAGGAACAGATGTGGGACCTGTTTTTTTACTCTGTATAGCAGGAGGTACCATTGGAGGTATGCTATCGTGAAAATCAGGAATGTAAAAAAATGCTTTCAAAATAAGAAACAGTATGGTATAATACAACGAAGAATACGATGCTTAAAGCAAGATGATAGGAGGAAAGAATATGAAACATATCAAAACATTGAATAAACAAACATTAAACAATACAATGAAAAAAGGTGGATGTGGCGAATGCCAAACATCATGCCAGTCTGCATGTAAGACTTCTTGCACAGTAGGAAATCAGACATGTGAAAATGAGAACAGAAAATAATACAGTCCGTATTATTAAAGTAGTAAGGCAGCGACTTCGGCCGCTGCCTTACGCTTGTTACAGTAAAAGTTGTGTTTTCGTAACTTTAATTTTAAATGAAAGAGAGGGTACCTGTTGTGATACATCAGTACCAAAATAATGGTTATAATATTGTTCTGGATGTGAACAGTGGTTCTGTTCATGTTGTAGATAAGATCGCATATGATGTGATTGCATGTATGGAAGAGATGAATCCATTTCATACAAAAGAGACACTTTTATCGAAAGAAACATATGAATATCTTTGCAAAAGTCTGCGAGATACTTATGCGGAAGAAGATTTAAAAGATGTTCTTGAGGCTGTTGCGGAATTAGCAGAAGATGGCCAGCTTTTTGCAAAAGATATATACGAAGATTACATAGATGTCGTTAAGCAAAGAAAGACAGTAGTAAAGGCTCTTTGTCTACACATTGCACATGACTGTAATCTTGCTTGTAAATATTGTTTTGCAGAAGAAGGAGAATATCATGGAAGAAGAGCGCTTATGTCCTATGAAGTTGGGAAAAAGGCGTTGGATTTCCTGATTGAAAACTCTGGAAACAGAAGAAATCTAGAAATCGATTTTTTCGGTGGAGAACCACTTATGAATTGGCAAGTAGTAAAGGATTTGGTTGCTTATGGGCGAGAGCAGGAAAAGATTCATGACAAGCATTTCCGATTCACACTTACAACAAATGGAGTTCTTCTAAATGATGAGATTCAAGAATTTGTGAATAAAGAGATGGACAATGTGGTACTTAGTATGGACGGAAGAAAAGAAGTTCACGACCGTATGCGTCCATTTAGAAATGGAAAGGGAAGTTATGATTTGATCGTACCGAAATTCCAAAAGCTGGCAGATAGTCGTAATCAAGAACGCTACTATATAAGAGGGACATTTACAAGAGACAATCTGGATTTCTCAAATGACATCCTTCACTATGCAGATCTTGGATTTAAACAAATTTCTATTGAACCAGTGGTTGGGGATGATACGGATCCTTATGCGATCAGAGAATGCGATCTTCCGCAAATTATGAGTGAATACGATAAACTTGCTAAAATTATGGTAGATCGACAACGTGAAGGAAAAGGATTTACATTTTTCCATTTCATGTTAGATTTAGAAGGAGGTCCTTGCCTTTCTAAGAGATTGTCAGGCTGTGGCTCAGGTACAGAGTATCTGGCGGTAACACCATGGGGAGATCTATACCCATGCCACCAGTTTGTTGGGGACGAGAAATTTATCATGGGAAATGTGTTTGATGGCATTACAAATCCGGGAATTGCGGATGAATTCAGAGGATGTAATGTTTATACAAAAGAGAAATGTAAAAATTGTTTTGCAAAATTCTATTGCAGCGGTGGTTGCATGGCAAACGCATATAAATTCCACAATACCATTTTTGATTCTTATGATATTAGTTGTGAGATGGAGCGTAAGCGTGTGGAATGTGCGATTATGATAAAAGCAGCACTAGCAGAGGAAGAAGGGGATGAGGATCATGAAGAAAAATAAAGGAATTCTCAGTCTGATTGCGACAGTTGTCGTAGTTGCTATTCTAGGATTTACTGCCATTGTTGGGTTTGGGCCAACAGGCACAGGATCTATCAAAAACATTAACCTTGGACTAGATCTGGAAGGTGGAGTTAGTATCACATATCAGGTGAAAGGTGATACACCGTCACAAAGTGATATGGATGATACAAAATACAAGTTACAGCGTCGTGTAGAACAGTACAGTACAGAAGCAACTGTTTATCAGGAGGGAGACAATCGATTAAGCATTGAAATCCCCGGAGTGAAGGATGCAAACAAAATTTTAGATGAGTTGGGTCAGCCAGGTTCTTTATTTTTCATTGCAGAAAAAGGCAAGGATGGTACTCCAAACTACACCATGCAAGCCGATGGAAAATATAAGCTTGAAAAAACAATTGAAGAGTTAAAAGAGGCTGGATCCATCGTATTGACAGGAACAGATGTTAAGAATGCTCAAGCCGGAGCGTTTGAAGGCAAAATGAAGAATACCGAGTATGCGGTATCCTTAACACTGAATAAAGACGGAGCCAAAAAATTTGCAGATGCTACCAAAAAAGCTGCTGGAAAAGAGACCATTGGTATTTATTATGATGGAGAATTTATCAGCGTGCCTATGGTTCAAAGTGAGATTGCAAACGGGGAGGCACAAATTACAGGGATGGAGAGTTTTGAGACAGCAGAAAAGCTGGCTTCAACGATTCGTATCGGTGGTTTAAGTGTAGAATTAGAAGAACTCCGTTCTAATGTAGTCGGTGCACAATTGGGACAGCAGGCGATTACAACAAGTCTTAAAGCAGGAGCGATTGGACTTGCTATAATCTTTGTATTTATGTGTGCAGTGTATTTACTTCCAGGATTGGCATCAAGTATTGCACTTCTCATTTACACAGGAATCATCCTTGTACTACTAAATGCGTTTGATGTTACATTAACGTTGCCAGGAATTGCCGGAATTATCCTTGGTATTGGTATGGCAGTTGATGCCAATGTTATCATTTTTTCCCGAGTGGGAGAAGAATTATCTGCTGGTAAGAGTGTTAGAGCTGCTTTGACAACTGGATTTGATAAAGCAAAATCAGCCATTCTTGATGGAAATATTACAACATTGATTGCGGCAGCCGTTCTCTGGATGAAGGGAAGTGGTACGGTAAAAGGATTCGCGCAGACTTTGGCCCTTGGTATCATAGTATCCATGTTTACAGCGCTTATAGTTACCCGCATTATTATCTTTGCATTTTATGCGGTAGGTCTTCAAAATGCAAAGATGTATGGTCGTAAGGTTGTAGAGCGTAAACCGATTGATTTTCTGGGAAAGAGAAAAATATTCTATGTGATTTCAGGAGTGTTAATTCTTGCAGGATTTATCTTTATGGGAGTTCATGCAAGCCAGGGAAAAGGAACTTTGAACTACAGCCTTGAGTTTAAAGGTGGTACAGCTACCAATGTAACATTTGAAAAGGAATATACATTGGAAGAAATCGATAAAGAGATTGTTCCTACTATTGAAGAAGTTACCGGAGATAAAAATGTTCAAGTTCAGAAAGTAGAAGGAACAAAACAAGTAATCTTTAAAACGCAGGTACTTGATCTTGCGCAGCGTGAAGCCTTTAGCAATGTGATGCATGAGAAATTCCAAGTAGAGGAAACTGCTATTGCAACAGAAAACATCAGTTCTACAGTAAGTTCTGAAATGCGTCAGGACGCAATGATTGCAGTACTGATTGCAACTGTTTGTATGTTGTTGTATATTTGGTTCCGATTCAAAGATATTCGATTTGCAACAAGTGCAGTTGTTGCACTTCTTCATGATGTTCTTGTTGTTCTAACTTTCTATGTTATCGCAAGAGTATCTGTTGGTAATACCTTTATTGCATGTATGCTTACAATCGTAGGATATTCAATTAATGCAACCATTGTAATTTTTGACCGTATCCGTGAAGAATTGAAGTTCAAAAAACGTGGACAGGATCTAGATGAGATTGTCAATAAGAGTATTACAATGACTTTGACACGTAGCGTTTACACATCACTGACTACATTTGTTATGGTAGCCGTGTTGTATATCATGGGGGTTAGCTCTATCAAAGAGTTCGCACTTCCACTTATGGTAGGGATTATCTGTGGCGCTTATTCTTCTGTGTGTGTAACCGGTGCATTATGGTATGATATGAAGAAACATTTTGCAAAGAAAGCGTAAATTACATAAAAAAGAAATGACCACCGTGCAAATAATTGCATGGTGGTTTTTTGGTGTATATGGAGAAAATATTAGCTGTTCTTCTTAAAATATATTATTATAATAAATAAACAATAGATGATTTGTAAAACTGGTGTTTTTTTGCATAGTGCCGATAAAATCTAATAAAAAAGGACAAAAGTCCTATTCAAAAAAGGACATTTGTGCTATATTTTAAATAAATGATTGATACAATCAAAAAAAGGAGGAGACACCACAATGAAAAAAAGAATAATTGCGATGTTAGTAGCAGGGGTGATGGCATTGTCACTTGTTGCTTGTGGAAACAAAGCAGATAACAGCAAAAAAGATAATGCTGGAAAAGAAGAACACATGAAAGTAGCAATGGTTACAGATTCAGGAGATATTACAGACCAGAGTTTCAACCAGACAACATATGAAGCAGCAAAAGCATGGGCAGATGAAAATGATGTAGAATTTACATACTACAAACCAGAAAATGACTCTGATGAAGCTAGAGCTGCAAGTATTGATCAGGCAGTAGCTGATAAGGCAACTGTAGTAATCTTACCAGGATACCTTTTTGCAAAAGCAATCGAGGAACAAGCACCAACATATTCTGACATTAAGTTTATTGCAATGGACCTTGCAACAGACGCAGAGCTTCCAGAGAATGTTTATTGTGCTACATATGCAGAAGAACTTTCTGGATACATGGCAGGTGCAATGGCAGTTAAATCTGGATACAGACATTTAGGATTCTTAGGAGGAATGTCAGTACCAGCAGTTTCACGTTTTGGATATGGATATGTTCAGGGAATTAATGATGCGGCAAAAGAACTTGATGTTGTAAAAGATGTTAAAGTTGAATATGTATGTGGCGGACAGTTCTTTGGTGATGCTGACATTACAGCATACATGGATACATGGTATGGCACAAAAGGTGTAGAAGTTGTATTTGCATGTGGTGGTGGTATCTTTACATCCGCAGCAGAAGCAGCAGCAAAGACAGAAAATGGTAAAGTAATTGGTGTTGATGTTGACCAGGCTCCAATTATTGATGCATACAAAGACAAACTTACACTTACATCAGCTACAAAAGGTTTGAAAGTTACAATTAAGAACCTGCTTACAGCAATCAAAGATGGTAAGTGGAGTGAGTATTCAGGAAAATCTGAGAACTTAGGTCTTGTTTCTGAAAATGTAGAAGAAAACTTTATAGGTCTTCCAATGGAATCTACACAGTGGAGTGAAAACTTTACAAAAGATGATTATACAGCACTCGTAAAAGATATGCTTGATGGAAAAATTAAAGTTTCTAACGATATTACAGCAATGCCAAAAGTAGACGTACAAGTTGAAGATTACGGTAGTATCAAATAAATGATTGCTTAGTGAAGAAAAGGCAGTAGGTGTTTCGCCTGCTGCCTTTTTAAATGAATGGATAACGTAGAGTTGGATAAAATGAAATGGAGACAATAAAAACGAGAGGAGAAGTGTAAAGTATGGAAAATTATGCAGTAGAGATGTTGAACATTACAAAGCGTTTCCCAGGTATTATTGCCAATGATAATATCACTTTACAATTAAAAAAGGGTGAGATTCACGCACTTTTAGGAGAAAACGGTGCGGGAAAATCAACGTTGATGAGCGTTCTTTTTGGATTGTATCAGGCCGAAGAAGGTGAGATTCGAAAAGATGGAAAAAAAGTGGAAATCAACAATCCAAATGATGCAAATGAGCTCGGAATCGGAATGGTGCATCAGCATTTTAAACTGGTAGAATGTTTTAGTGTTTTAGATAATATTATTCTCGGGGTAGAAACAACAAAACATGGGTTTTTACAAAAAGCGGAGGCTAGAAAAAAAGTATTAGGGCTTTCTGAAAAATACGGACTTTCCGTTAATCCAGACGCTCTGATCGAAGATATTACAGTGGGGATGCAGCAAAGAACAGAAATTTTAAAAATGCTTTATAGAGATAATGAAATTCTTATCTTTGATGAACCAACGGCTGTGTTGACACCACAAGAAATTCAGGAATTGATGCAGATCATGAAAAACCTTGCTGCAGAAGGAAAGAGTATCCTATTTATTACTCACAAATTATCCGAAATCATGCAAGTTGCAGATCGGTGTAGTGTTCTTAGAAAAGGAAAATATATTGGAACGGTTGAGGTAAAGGATACGACTCCAGAAAAGCTTTCTGCGATGATGGTTGGACGTGACGTTAACTTTGTTGTCGACAAAAAGCCGGTAGAATTAGGAGATGTTGTTCTGGAAGTGAAAAATATGACAGTAGCATCGAAGCATCATAAAAACAATGCAGTCAATCATGTATCTCTAAAAGTAAGAAGAGGAGAGATTGTCTGTATTGCCGGAATTGATGGAAATGGTCAAACGGAGTTTGTGCACGGACTTACTGGACTAGAACCATTAAAAGCAGGAACGATTGTTATGAATGGAAAAGATATTACACAGGAATCCATTCGTAAAAGAGTTCTAGATGGCATGAGTCACATACCAGAGGATCGTCACAAACATGGACTTGTTTTGGACTATTCACTGGAAGATAATCTCGTATTACAAAGATATTTTGAACCAGAATTTACAAATAAAGCAGGATTTTTAAAGAGAAAAGCAATTCGAGCTTACGCAGACCGTCTGATCAAACAGTATGATGTACGATCTGGGCAAGGGGCAATCACCAAAGCACGTTCTATGTCAGGAGGAAATCAGCAGAAGGCAATTATTGCGCGTGAAATTGATAAAAATCCAGAGCTTCTAGTTGCAGTACAACCAACACGAGGACTTGACGTGGGAGCAATTGAGTATATTCATAAACAGATTGTGGCTCAAAGAGACGCAGGAAAAGGAGTTCTTCTTGTTAGCTTAGAATTGGATGAGGTTATGAATGTTTCTGACCGTATTCTAGTTATGTATGAAGGAGAAATCGTAGGCGAATTTGATCCAAAGAATGTTACAGTCGAAGAACTTGGATTGTATATGGCAGGTTCAAAGAGAAAGGAGGAGAAGTCAGATGAATAAACAGACAAAGAAAAAAGAAAGTATTTTGAGAAATAATATGTTTCAAACGATCGTTGCGTCTCTCATCTGTATTGTACTTGGTCTTTTTGTCGGATATATTGTGTTACTTATTATTAATCCGGCAGGAGCAGGCGAAGCAATCATGGCGATTTTGAAGAATTATTTCTATTATCCAACAGGGGCGGTCACAGCAAAATATTTGGGATCAACGTTGGTAAAAGCATCTACGTTGTTGATGTGTTCTCTTTCTGTTTTGTTTGCATACAAGGTTGGATTGTTTAACATTGGAGTTGCAGGACAATATGTAGTTGGCGCTGGAATAAGTATTTATTGTGCGGTTGCTTTAAAACTTCCTTGGTATCTTTGTTTTGTTGTAGCAGTACTGGCGGCGGCATTGGTGGGAGGACTTTCCGGTATTTTGAAAGCATACTTTAATGTAAATGAAGTAATTTCAAGTATTATGTTAAACTGGATCGGACTTTATAGTATCAATGTTTTACTCTCTACAGTGAAACAGGAAACTTCTCCATATACAATTCCAATCGAAACAGTCAACAAAAAGGGGCTTCTTCCACATGCAGGGTTGCATACCTTATTTTCAAATAATCAATTCGTGACCATTGGATTGATTTTATCAGTTGTGATGGCTGTTTTGGTATGGGTTCTTCTTGAAAAAACAAGATTTGGTTATGAATTAAAAGCAACAGGTATGAATAAACACGCAGCAAAATACTGCGGTATGAAAGAGAAAAGAAACATCATTGTTACCATGCTTATTTCAGGAGGTCTTGCAGGATTTGGATCTGCCATCTTCTACCTTACAGGAATTGAACAGTGGATGGTTCAACAGACAACGATTCCGGCAATGGGATTTAATGGAATTGCAGCAGCATTTTTGGGAGGATTAAATCCAATTGGAGCAATTTTCTCTTCTTATTTTATTCAACATATTACAAGTGGTGGAACATATGTAGATAAAACAATGTACTGTGCGCAAACATCAGATCTTATCACAGCATTTATCATTTATCTTTGCGGCTTTGTGTTATTCTTTAAAATCTGGTTTGTAAAATACTTAGATAAGAAAGAAGAACAAGGACGTGAAAAAGAGCAGAAAGGAGGAGAAGCATAATGTCACTATTACTTCAATACACATTAATATTTGCTTCTGTTCTTGTGTTGGTGGCATTAGGTGGCTGTTTTTCAGAACACAGCGGTGTTATCAATATTGGATTAGAAGGAATTATGGTAACAGGTGCTCTTGGGGGCGCATTAATGATGAAATATCTGCCAGGTACAATGGCAACTCCGCTTGTTATTTTACTTGTAGTACTGGCAAGTATACTAATTGGTATGATTTTCTCTCTTCTTCTTGGTGTTGCCGCAATTAAATTTAATGCAGACCAGACCCTTGCAGGAACAGCGCTGAATCTTTTAGGACCAGCAATCGCAGTTGTATTGGTTCGTGCAATTAACACAGCAGAATCAGTTGACAATGTCTCTTCTACGGTCACATATGGACATGCAAGAAAAGCATTTCTTGTAAATATAGGAGGATTTGAATTTAACTGGTTTATGTTGATCGCTTTTCTTGCATTGGTAGCAGCCTATATTGTACTTTATAAGACAAAATTTGGTTTAAGATTGTGTGCATGCGGAGAACATCCACAAGCAGCAGATTCTGTAGGAATCAATGTATATAAAATGCGTTACGCAGGCGTGCTTATATCTGGAGCACTTGGCGGACTAGGGGGACTGGTTTATATTACAGCAGGTGTAAGTGAGTGGAAATTTGAAAATGGAGTATCTGGATTTGGATTTTTGGCACTTGCGGTTATGATTTTCGGACAGTGGAAGCCAGTGAATATTGGGTTGGCAGCGTTAATGTTCGGAATGTTCCGTGCTTTATCTAACGTATACACAGGTTTTGATGCACTGTCAGCGCTCAATATACCAAGTACCGTTTATAATATGTTGCCATATATTATTTCACTTGTTGTTTTAGTATTCGTTTCAAAGAAATCAAGAGCACCAAAAGCAGAGGGTATTCCTTACGACAAAGGTCAGCGATAGGAGGGATTGTTTTGAAAAACTATTCAGAAGATGCAAGCAGACAATATCATATACAAGTAGCCAAAGGGGAAGTAGGACGTTATGTCTTACTTCCAGGGGATCCGAAAAGATGTGCAAAAATTGCGGCATATTTTGATGATCCTGTGTTGGTTGCAGATAACAGAGAGTATGTAACCTATACAGGAACATTAGATGGAGTAAAGGTAAGCGTTACCTCCACAGGAATCGGCGGACCATCTGCTTCTATAGCAATGGAAGAATTGTATCGCTGTGGAGCCGATACATTTATCCGAATTGGAACTTGCGGTGGTATGCAAACAGAAGTAAAAAGTGGAGACGTTGTCGTTGCCACAGGTGCAATCCGTATGGAAGGAACTTCCAAAGAATATGCACCAATTGAATATCCGGCAGTGGCAGATCTTACCGTAACAAATGCACTGGTAAAGGCGGCAAAAAAGAAACAATATCCGTTCCACACAGGAGTTGTGGAGTGTAAGGACGCATTTTACGGACAACACGAACCAGAAACAAAACCAGTTAGTTATGAGTTAATGAATAAATGGGAAGCGTGGATTAGAATGGGATGTATGGCATCCGAGATGGAATCTGCAGCACTATTTATCGTGGCAAGTCATCTTCGAGTGAGAGCCGGATCTTGCTTTTTGGTTGTTGCAAATCAAGAACGAGAAAAATTGGGATTAGAAAATCCGGTTGTGCATGATACAGATATGGCAATTCAAGTTGCAATTGACGCAATTCGTGAGCTGATTCAGGAAGATAAAGAAAATAATTAGGAGGAAAAAGATGGATAGAAAAGAAATGTTAAGTCATGTAGATCATACATTATTAACACAGCAGGCTACATGGGATGAAATAAAAAAAATATGTGACGAGGCTATGGAATACAGTACGGCTTCTGTATGCATTCCACCAAGTTATGTAAAACAGGCTGCAGAGTACTTAAATGGACAGATTCCTGTATGCACAGTAATTGGATTTCCGAATGGATACATGACAACAAAAACAAAAGAATTTGAGACAAAAGATGCGATTGCAAATGGCGCTGAAGAAATCGATATGGTGATCAATATCGGATGGTTGAAAGACAAAAAGTACGATTTGGTTGAGGAAGAAATCCGTACATTGAAGGCAGCTTGTGGAGACAAGATTTTAAAAGTAATCATTGAGACCTGTCTTCTTACAGAGGAAGAAAAAATAAAAATGTGCGAACTTGTGACAAATGCAGGTGCTGATTATATTAAAACATCAACAGGATTTTCAACAGCAGGCGCAACATTTGAAGATATTGAATTGTTTGCAAAACACATTGGTGAAAATGTTAAGATGAAAGCAGCAGGAGGAATTGCATCTCTTGCAGATGTAGAAAAATTTTTGGATCTTGGCGCAGATCGATTAGGAACAAGTCGTATCATTAAGTTGGTAAGAAATGAGGAAGCCACAGGATATTAAAATGGAAGGAGGCAAAAAGATGGATGAAAAACTGATAAAACAACTGGTAAATGTTGCAATCGAGCAGTTGAATTTTTCCTATGCCCCTTATTCTGGATTTCAGGTTGGAGCAGCTCTTTTAACAAAGGATGGCGATATTTACACAGGGTGCAATATCGAAAATGCAGCGTATACACCATCCAATTGTGCGGAAAGAACTGCAATTTTTAAAGCAGTCAGCGAAGGAAAAAAAGAATTTCAGGCCATTGCCATTGTTGGAGGAAAAGAAGGGGTGCTTACGTCTTATACAGCGCCATGTGGAGTATGCCGTCAGGTAATGATGGAATTCTGTGATCCAAAAACATTTCAAATTATTCTGGCTACAAAAGCAGAAGATTATCAGTTATTTACGTTGGAGGAACTTCTTCCGTTTGGATTTGGAAACGAGAATCTGGTATAGAAACTGAATGAATGCAGAGGTGTGATATGAAACAATATAAAAGAATTTTTACAATTGTATTAGATTCACTTGGAATCGGGGCAATGCCGGATTCCGAAGCGTTTGGAGATGTTGGAGTAGATACCTTTGGACATATACTAGAGAAAAAAGGAACACTAGACATTCCCAATTTAAGAAAATTAGGATTTTTAAACCTTCATCCAGCAGGAAAAATGGAAGGGGTAGAAAAGCCAATGGGACGTTACATGCGCATGGGTGAAGCCAGCAACGGAAAAGATACCATGACAGGCCATTGGGAAATGATGGGAATTAAGACAGAAAAACCATTTAAAACCTTTACAGATACAGGGTTTCCACCAGAACTTATTGCAGAGCTGGAACAACGTTGTGGAAAAAAGGTTATTGGAAATAAAAGTGCCAGTGGAACAGAAATTATAGAAGAACTTGGAGAAGAAGAGATACGAACAGGCGCTATGATTGTGTATACATCGGCAGATTCTGTTTTACAGATTTGTGGAAATGAGGAAACGTTTGATCTTAAAAATTTATATCGTTGCTGTGAAATTGCAAGAGAAATTACACTCAAAGATGAATGGAGAGTAGGACGTGTCATTGCAAGACCATATGTAGGAAAGGCAAAAGGGGAGTTTAAACGCACAAGCAATCGTCATGACTATGCGTTAAAACCTACTGGCCCAACGGCATTAAATGCACTAAAAGATGCTGGATATGACGTGATTGGTGTTGGAAAAATTAATGATATTTTCTGTGGGGAAGGAATTACAGAAACTCATCGATCCACAAGTTCCGTCCATGGAATGGAACAGACCATTGAGATTGCAAAAAAAGAATTTCAAGGTCTTTGCTTTGTAAACTTGGTAGATTTTGACGCTCTTTGGGGACACAGAAGAGATGTGGAAGGATATGCAAGAGAAATTGAAAAGTTTGATGAAAAGCTTGGAATTTTACTTGAAACATTAGGGGAAGATGATTTATTGATCCTTACCGCAGATCACGGAAATGATCCCACATATAGTGGTACAGATCATACAAGAGAATATGTTCCGTTTTTATCTTATTCTCCAGCAATGGCAGAAGGTGGAAAGCTTGAAAACGAAGATACCTTTGCTGTAATTGGAGCTTCGATTGCAGATAACTTCCAGGTAGATATGCCAGAGGGAACCATAGGCACATCGATAGTAAACAAACTAATATAAAAAAATCGAGGAGGAGTGTAAGTGCAATCAAACAGACTATATGAAGAACTCCCCTTTTTAAAGAAAATAGATAAAGTCAGAGCAGAGCAGTTTATAGATTATTTTAAAACGGCACCAGATTGGCTGATTCATAAGCTTTCCGCAGAGGATGTTGAAAAAGATGTGATCTTTGTGCGAGAAAATGCACCAGTGGATTATGTGTACATCGTTGTGAAAGGAAGCATTGAGGCTCTGGATTACAGATTTCAAGGCGTAGTGTATGAATTTATGCGTTTTGACCGGATTTATGCCATGGGTGGAATGGAATATATTATGGACAAACCGACCTATGGGACGACATTAAGGACCGTTACAAAATGCAAAATTGTGAAAATTTCCTTAAAGGACTTTTCAAGATGGATGAGTCAGGATATTGTGGCTTTAAAAAAAGAGGCCCAAAGAGTAGGGGAATATTTATTTGAAGACGCTAGAAAAGGAAGAGCATTTCTGTTTTTGAATGGCGAAGAGCGGGTTGCCATGTTACTTGTTGAACGGTATGAACGCTATGCGAGAAACGGCATTTTATTTGTTAAAGGTGGTAGACAGCATCTTTCCAATGCGACAGGACTTTGTGTAAAAACGGTACAAAGAGCAATCAAGAAATTGGCAGATGATGAGATGATATCAAAAGACGGGGCAAAGTTGTTTGTCACAAATGACCAATATCAGAAAATGAGAAAATTGGTTGCAAAAGTAGTGGATATGCAATAACAGGAAAAGAGGTTGTAGATATGAATGCAGTATATAAAAAATTAATGACATGTGTAGAAAGTGTCAGGAAAAAAATTGATTTTCAGCCAGAAGTGGCATTGATTTTAGGATCTGGACTTGGCGATTATGCGGATAATATAAAAATCGAACAGACAATTGATTACACAGAAATTGAAGGATTTCCAGTGTCTACGGTAAAAGGGCATAAGGGAAGATTTGTGTTTGGTTATGTTGGCGAAGTTCCAGTTGTAATCATGCAAGGCAGGGTACATTATTATGAAGGATATAAAATGTCAGATGTGGTATTGCCAACAAGACTTATGGGGATGTTGGGGGCGAAAAAACTGATCCTAACAAACGCAGCAGGTGGAGTTAATTATGATTTCAAACCAGGAGATTTCATGCTGATTCAAGATCATATTACACTCAATATTCCAAGTCCTTTGATAGGAGAAAATGTGGAGGAACTTGGCGCAAGATTTCCGGATATGAGTGAAGTATACAGTGTACGTATGCAAAATGTGATTGAAAAAATTGCATCGAATATGCAAATTGATCTGAAAAAGGGTGTATATGTACAGTTGACAGGACCATGCTATGAAACACCAGCAGAAATCAGAGCATGCAGAACCTTAGGAGGTGATGCAGTGGGAATGAGTACAGCTTGTGAAGCTATAGCCGCAGTTCATATGGGAATGGAAGTTTGTGGAATTTCTTGCATCACCAATATGGCAGCAGGAATGACAAAGGAAAAATTAGATCATTCAGAAGTTCAAGAAACAGCAGATCGGGTGGCAAAACAATTCAAAGAATTAGTCACAGAAATCGTAACAAATATATAAAAAAGTTTCTTTGACAGCACAATCGTTTACAAATGATTGTGCTGTTTTTCGATGTAGGGGAGTATCTTGACAGGGCTACTAGAACAAATTAAAATAAAAATATTCTACGGAAATAAGAGGTGATAAAATGGAAAAATGGTTTGTTTCCATGAAGAAAGCAGAATTTGGGAAAATAGCAGAAAAATACAAGATTTCTCCAATTTTGGCGCGACTGATCAGAAATAGAGATATCATAGAAGATAAAGCAATCGATCGTTATCTTAATGGTACAATAGCTGACCTATACGATGGGATTTTGATGAAAGATATGAATAAAGCTGTTGAAATTGTTCGGGAAAAAATAGAGAATGGATGCAAGATCAGAGTCATTGGTGATTATGACATTGATGGAGTAAACGCAACCTACATCTTAAAAACAGGAATCACAAGGCTAGGGGGAGTAGTAGATACTGATATACCTGACCGCATGAAAGATGGCTATGGCTTGAACCAAACATTGATCGACAGAGCGTTAGAGGATGGGATTGATACTATCATTACTTGCGACAATGGGATTGCTGCGTCAAAAGAAATCGCATACGCAAAACAATATGGTATGACGGTTATTGTTACGGATCACCATGAGATTCCCTTTGAAGAAACTGCAGAAGGGAAAAAAGAAATATTGCCTATGGCAGATGCAGTAGTAGATCCACATCGGATGGACTGCGAGTACCCTTTTAAAGGACTTTGTGGGGCTGCGGTTGCTTATAAGTTGGTAGAGACTTTATATGAAATCATGCAAAAAGAGACCAACGAAATAGAGGATCTTATGGAAAATGTGGCTATTGCAACTGTAGGAGATGTAATGGATTTAAATGAGGAAAATCGTATTTTTGTAAAATACGGAATTCAAAAATTGCGGCACACAAAGAATATGGGATTAAAAGCCTTGATGGAATGCAATAATATACCAGAAGATTCTTTGAACACTTATCACATTGGATTTGTACTAGGTCCATGCATCAATGCAAGTGGACGCCTTGACACTGCAAAAAGAGCATTAAGTCTTCTAGAGGCGCAAACCCCTAAAGAAGCTCTTTTATTAGCAGAAGATTTAAAGTCGCTGAATGATAGCAGAAAAGAAATTACAGAGCGAGGGGTGGAACAAGCCATAGAGAGGATTGAACAGTCTTCTTTGAAGAAAGATTCCATCCTGGTCGTTTATCTTCCGGATTGTCATGAAAGTGTTGCGGGGATTATTGCGGGGCGACTTCGAGAGAAGTATTCACGCCCTACATTTGTGTTGACGGAAGCAGAAGAAGGAGTAAAAGGATCGGGGCGTTCTATTGAAGAATACAATATGTTCGAAGAAATGACCAAATGCAAGGCATTGTTTACGAAATTTGGAGGACATAAAATGGCAGCAGGGGTTTCGCTTCCAAAAGAAAACGTGGAAAAATTTCGTTACATGATCAATGAACAATCCACGCTTACCAAAGAAGATTTAATCCCCAAAGTCAAAATTGATATGCCCCTTCCCCTTTCCTATATTACGGAAGACTTGATCCAACAATTGGAACGCTTGGAACCTTTTGGAAAAGGAAATGGAAAGCCTCTGTTTGCAGGGAAAAATATGAAAGTTCTGTATCCCAAAATAGTAGGTAAAAATAAAAATGTGTTGAAATTTCAGATACAAGATGAAGACGGAATAAAGATGGATGCGGTTTATTTTGGAGAAGCAAAAGAATGTATGGACTATATTCAAAAGAAAAAAGACATGATGTTTACCTATTATCCATCCATCAATGAATATCAAGGAAGAAGTACCTTGCAGGTTACAATTGTGAATTATCAATAAAAATCCAATGTTAAAGGGAAAGAGATTTTGATAGCCTTGGTAAGGAAACAGTTTGAAAAAAATAAAAAAAATGATATACTAAGAAATATAAAATTTATATAAAATGTAAATTTTGAAGAAAAAGAAGGTGGTATTAGTAATGTCAGGAACAAAAGAATACGAATTATTAAATAAAAATCTTGAAATAATAGATGGTCATGCGGTTAAAGCACCAGAGGATTATCAAGATCCTGATCAGCTCTATAAAGTTCTGATCGATAGAGTGAAAAAATACCATCCTTCAGCGGATATTTCACTGATAGAAAAAGCGTACCAAATTGCAAGTCAGGCTCACAAGCAACAGATTAGAAAATCTGGTGAGCCTTATATTATCCACCCACTGTGGGTTGGAATTATTCTTGCAGACTTGGAAATGGATAAAGAGACCATTGTCTCAGGGATGCTTCATGACGTTGTAGAAGACACCAGTATGACGTTAGAGGACATTACGCGAGAATTTGGAGAAGAAGTGGCTCTTCTCGTAGATGGGGTGACAAAGCTGGGGCAGTTATCCTACGCAAAGGATAAGCTAGAAGTGCAAGCGGAAAATTTAAGAAAGATGTTCCTTGCCATGGCAAAGGATATTCGTGTAATTATCATAAAATTAGCGGATCGATTGCACAATATGCGTACCCTTGAATTTATGACAGAAGAAAAACAAAAAGAAAAGTCAAGAGAGACCATGGACATCTATGCTCCACTGGCACATCGACTCGGTATTTCTAAGATTAAGATTGAACTTGACGATCTTGCATTAAAATACAATCAACCCGAAGTGTACTATAAATTAGTGGAGGATTTAAATGCTAGAAGGACACAGCGAGAAGAATTCGTGCAGCAGATTGTTGCGGAAGTGTCAAAGCATATGAAAAATTCAGAAATTGAAGCCAAGGTGTATGGTCGTGTAAAACACTTTTTTAGTATTTACAAAAAGATGGTAAATCAGGATAAGACACTGGATCAGGTATACGATTTGTTTGCGGTTCGTATCATCGTAAGTTCTGTGAAAGATTGTTATGCGGCGCTGGGTGTGATCCATGAGATGTATACCCCGATTCCGGGACGATTTAAAGATTATATTGCTATGCCAAAGGCAAATATGTATCAGTCACTTCACACGACCCTTATGAGTCCGACGGGGCAACCGTTCGAAATCCAAATTCGAACAGAAGAGATGCATAAAACAGCCGAATACGGTATCGCGGCCCACTGGAAGTATAAAGAAAATGGAAACTCCAATAAAAGTGTAAAAGCACAAGAAGAAGAGAAGTTAAGTTGGCTTCGTCAAATTCTTGAGTGGCAGAAAGATATGTCCGATAATCGCGAATTCTTGAGCCTCTTAAAAGGAGATTTGGATCTGTTTTCAGAGGATGTCTACTGTTTTACCCCAAATGGTGATGTCAAAAATCTTCCGAAAGGTTCCACTCCCGTTGACTTTGCCTATGCCATCCATAGTGCGGTTGGAAATAAAATGGTTGGAGCAAGAGTCAATGGAAAGCTTGTAAACATTGATTATAAAATTCAAAATGGAGATCGTATCGAAATTGTAACGTCTCAAAATTGTAAGGGACCAAGCCGAGACTGGCTTAGTATTGTAAAAAGTACGCAGGCAAAGAATAAAATCAATCAATGGTTCAAAAAGGAATTTAAAGAAGAAAATATTGTCCGTGGAAAAGAAATGATTGCTTCCTATTGTAGAGCAAAATCCATCAATCTTTCCAATATCATGAAAACAAAATATCAGCAGGTTGTGCAGTTAAAATATGGTTTTCGGGATTGGGAAGCTGTTTTGGCAGCGATTGGACACGGAGGATTAAAAGAAGGCCAAGTGGTCAATCGACTGGTGGAAGAGTATGGAAAAGAGCATAAAAAAGAGATTACAGACGAGACCATATTGGAAAAAATTTCAGAAGCAAGCAATCAGACCGTTCACATTGCAAAATCGAAAAGCGGAATTGTTGTAAAAGGAATTGATGATATGGCAGTTCGTTTTTCCAAATGCTGTAATCCAGTACCGGGTGATGAAATTGTGGGATTTGTTACAAGAGGAAGAGGACTTACGATTCACAGGACGGACTGCATTAATGTGTTAAATTTATCAGAGGCAGAGAGACAAAGACTAATTACGGCAGAATGGGAGAATACATCCGAAGCTGGGGCCGGTGGTAAATATCTGGCAGAGCTTAAGATGTTTGCTTATGATCGATCTGGACTTCTTATGGAAATATCAAAAGTATTTACAGAAGCAAAGATTGATCTTAAATCGCTGAATGTACGTACCAGTAAAAAGGGAACAGCAACCTTTGAAATTGGGTTCATTGTCCATGGACGAGATGAACTGAATAAAATTATTGGAAAATTAAGACAGATTGAAAATGTGATTGATATTGAAAGAACAACGGGTTAATGAAGATGAAGATAAAAAGATTTTTAACAGGGATGATTGGTACCAATACTTATCTTGTCATAAATGAAGATACACATACAGGTATCCTGATCGATCCGGCAGCTTTTTCCAAAGAATTGGAAGAGACTATGGCCAAGGAGCAATTGCATTTGGCTGCGGTATTCCTGACACATGGACATTTTGACCATATTATGGGAATTGAGGATGTTTTAAATCAATATAATGTCCCAGTGTATGCACACAGAGAAGAGAAGGAATTGTTAAATGACGCAACACAAAATCTTTCGGCAATGTATGGAAAAGGATATACATTTTCCCATGCAGTCTATGTAGAAGATGGAGAAGAACTGGAAGTTGCCGGCTTTTTGTTTCAAGTGATTTATACGCCAGGACATACCAAAGGAGGGTGTTGTTACTACTGTTCTAAAGAAGGCATTCTTTTTTCAGGAGACACCTTATTTTGTGGCTCTGTAGGAAGGACGGATTTTCCAACAGGAAGCAGCTCGGTTCTGATTCGTTCTGTGGAGGAAAAATTAATGGTGCTTCCAGAGGGAACGAAAGTTTACCCGGGACATATGGAGGAGACGACCATAGCATTTGAGAAAAGGAACAATCCTTTCCTTTCATAGATTGGGAGAGGAAAGAAAGCAGGATTTACAAGATTATGATAGATATTATTAGTAAAGATACCGTGTTTATGTACAATCTGTATCATATTACAAAAGCGTTTTTCCCAAAGGAAGAGATTCGTCAAAAACTTGAGGAAAGGCAAGAACCACTCGTTCAAATTAAACTAGACGGTGGGACTTGCCTTTCCCTCGCAATGAAAGCAAATCTTTCGGATCCAGATACAAGGCAACGTGTAAAAGCAATGGTTACCCGCAGCGTGTATGACAGATGGTGTCAAAGGACGGGAAGACACCTTGCATGGGGAATGCTTACCGGAATTCGGCCGACAAAACTGATCATGAGGAAGATGGAAGAGGGAAATAGCGAGAAAGCCATATTTGAATTCCTAAGAAAGGAATATGACGTTAGCGAAGAGAAGGCAAAGTTAGGCATTTCCATTGCAAAACGTGAAAAAGAATTATTAAGTAGATTAGACTATAAAGAAGGCTATAGCCTATATGTAGGAATTCCATTTTGTCCAAGCATTTGTTCCTATTGTTCATTTAGTTCCTCACTGGCTTCAACATGGCAGGGAAGAATGGATGAATATGTAGAGGCACTGCTAAAAGAAATTCATGCAGTTGCAAGGGGAATGAAAGACAAGCGTTTAAATACGATTTATATTGGGGGCGGAACGCCTACCACACTAAGTGCAGTACAGTTGGAAAAATTACTGGAGACAATCAAAGCAGAATTTTCTTTCGAGCATCTCTTGGAATTTACAATAGAAGCTGGAAGACCAGACAGTATTACAAAAGAGAAGTTAGAAGTTATGGCAAAGTATCCAGTGACTCGTATTTCCATAAATCCACAAACCATGCAGCAAAAAACATTGGATGAAGTAGGGAGAAAGCATTCGGTTGAAGATGTGAAAAATGTTTTTTGGATTGCAAGGGAGCTTGGGTTTGATAATATTAATATGGATTTGATCGCAGGGCTCCCTGGAGAAACGGTAGAAGATATGCAAGATACCTTAAGTCAGATTGAAGAACTGCATCCAGACAGCCTTACCATTCATGCGTTGGCAATTAAGCGAGCAGCAAGGCTTGGACAAGAGCATCAAGAAGTGACAATGAGTGTAGACATTGAGCAGATGATAGAGGAGGGGGCCAAGAGGGCAGAAAAGATGGCTCTTATTCCATACTACTTATACCGGCAAAAAAATATTGCTGGAAATTTTGAGAATGTTGGGTATGCAAAGGTTGACAAAGCCGGAATATACAATATACTTATTATGGAAGAAAAGCAGACCATTGTTGCAACAGGAGCAGGTGCAACAACGAAAGTTGTACTCCCGAAAAAGCAAAGGATGGAAAACGGAAAACTAAGCAATTTAGTCCGCATTGAAAATGTAAAGGACATTGGAGAATATATTTCTCGTATCGACGAAATGATAGAACGAAAAGGAGAATGGTTATGGCGTTAAAAAGAAAACCAGTTACCGGAATGAAAGACATGATGCCAGAAGAAATGGAAATCAGGGATTATGTAATCAGCCTTATCAAAGAAACTTATAAAACATTTGGATTCTCATCCATAGAGACACCATGTGTAGAACATATTGAAAATCTTTGTAGCAAGCAAGGTGGAGATAATGAAAAACTTATTTTTAAGATTTTAAAGCGTGGAGAAAAGCTAAAACTTGATACAGCAAAAGAAGAAATGGACGTAGTTGATGGTGGACTTCGTTATGATCTTACGGTGCCGCTTTCCCGTTATTATTCCAACCATGCAAACGAACTTCCATCCCCTTTCAAAGCGCTTCAGATGGGAAATGTTTGGCGTGCAGACAGACCACAAAGAGGTCGCTTCCGTCAATTCATGCAGTGTGATATTGACATTTTAGGAGAGGCTTCAAACCTTGCAGAAATTGAACTGATTCTTGCAACGACGACGCTTCTTGGAAAACTTGATTTTAAAAATTTCACAATTCGAATCAATGATCGAAGATTTTTAAAAGCCATGGCAGCTTATAGCGGATTTAAAGAAGAAGAGTATGAGAACGTCTTCATTATCTTAGACAAGATGGACAAGATTGGTTTGGAAGGGGTTGCAGCTGAATTAGAGGAAAATGGTTATGCGAAAGAATCTGTTGAGAAATATTTGCAGTTATTTAAAGAAATTACGAATGACGTACAAGGTGTGCGCTACTGTAAAGAAAAATTGGAAGGCTTTTTGTCGGATGAAGCAGCGGCTTCATTGGAAATGATCATCACAAGTGTAGAAAGCGCCAAAGAAGCAGAATTTAAAATCAGTTTCGATCCAACATTAGTACGAGGAATGTCCTACTATACAGGAACTATTTTTGAAATCTCTATGGACGAGTTTGGAGGTTCTGTAGGTGGAGGCGGTCGCTATGATGAAATGATCGGGAAGTTCACAGGGCAAAATACACCAGCGGTTGGATTTTCCATTGGATTCGAGCGAATTGTCATGCTGTTGCTAGAAAGAGGCTACAAAGTTCCAACGTCAAAAGAGAAAAAGGCGTTTTTAGTAGAGAAGAATATGCCACAGGAAGGTATGCTTAAAGTACTAAGTTTAGCAAAGAAAGAGCGTCAGTGTGGAAAGCAAGTAATGATTGTAAATATGAAGAAAAATAAGAAATTCCAAAAAGAGCAGTTAGCACAGCAAGGATATGAAGAGATTATAGAATGTTATAAAGATTCAGTGAATCAGTTATAGGATGAAAAGAGAGGAAAAGATTATGGCAGAATCAATGAAAGGCTTAAAAAGAACACATCGTTGTACAGAACTTTCCGTTGCAAATATTGGCGAAACAGTTACTGTGATGGGGTGGGTTCAGAAAAATAGAAACAAAGGGGGAATCGTATTTCTCGATCTTCGTGACCGTTCCGGAATTCTTCAGATTGTTTTTGAAGGGGAAGAACAGGCAGAATTGATTGAAAAAGCATCACGCCTTAGAAGTGAGTTCGTAATCGCTGTCGTAGGTAAAGTTGAGGCGAGAAGAGGAGCAGTGAATGAAAATCTTGCCACAGGACAGATTGAAATACGAGCGGAGGAACTTCGTGTATTGTCAGAGTCTGAGACACCACCGTTCCCAATTGAAGAAAATATTAAAACAAAAGAAGAATTGCGTTTAAAATATCGTTATTTGGATCTTAGAAGACCAGATCTTCAAAGAAACCTTATGATGCGTAGCAAAGTAACAACGCTAACACGTCAATTCTTGTCAGAAGAAGGATTCTTGGAAATCGAAACCCCAATTCTTGGAAAAAGTACACCAGAAGGTGCAAGAGACTATCTTGTACCAAGCCGTATTCATCCGGGAAGTTTTTACGGACTTCCACAGTCTCCACAGCTCTTCAAACAGCTTTTGATGTGTTCTGGATATGATCGTTATTTCCAAATTGCAAAATGTTTCCGAGATGAGGATTTACGAGCAGACAGACAGCCAGAATTCACACAGATTGATATGGAACTTTCTTTTGTAGATGTAGATGATGTAATCGATGTAAACGAGCGCTATCTTGCAAAAGTGTTCAAGGAAGTGCTTGATGTAGATGTGGAACTTCCAATTCAGAGAATGACATGGCAAGAAGCGATGGATCGTTTTGGTTCAGATAAGCCAGATCTTCGTTTTGGTATGGAACTTGTGAATGTAACTGAGGTTGTAAAAGATAGTGAATTTGCAGTATTTAAAGGTGCCATCGAAAATGGGGGAACGGTTCGTGGTATCAATGCAAAAGGGCAAGGTCAGATGCCTCGTAAGAAAATTGATAAATTAGTAAGTTTTGTCAAAGACTATGGTGCAAAAGGACTTGCATATATTGCAATTCAGCCAGACAACACAATTAAATCATCCTTCGCGAAGTTTATGACAGAAGAAGAGATGATGGCACTTGTCAAAGCCATGGACGCAGAAGCAGGAGATCTTCTTTTATTTGCAGCGGATAAAAATAAAATCGTATGGGATTCGTTAGGAGCGCTTCGTCTGGAACTTGCAAAACAGATGGAACTTTTAGATAAAAATGAATATCATTTCGTTTGGATCACAGAGTTCCCACTTCTTGAGTGGAGCGATGAACAAGGACGTTTCCTCGCAATGCATCATCCATTTACGATGCCAATGGAAGAAGATTTGGAGCGAATTGATACAGATCCAGGTAGTGTACGTGCAAAAGCATACGACATTGTTCTAAACGGAAACGAAATTGGTGGAGGTAGTATCCGAATTTACCAGAATGAAATTCAGGAAAAGATGTTTGAAGTTCTTGGATTTACAAAAGAGCAGGCTCACGAACAGTTTGGATTCCTTTTGGATGCGTTTAAATACGGTGTGCCACCACACGCAGGACTTGCATATGGGTTGGATCGTCTTGTGATGCTTATGGCAAAAGAAGACAGCATTCGTGATGTGATGGCGTTCCCAAAAATCAAGGATGCCTCTTGCCTTATGACAGAAGCACCAGGACTTGTGGATGAAAAACAAATGATAGAATTAGGCCTTCAGAATCGTCCAGTAGAAAAATAGACGGAAGGTACAAAGCAGGCAGGTCATAGAGATGATCTGCCTGATCGTTTCTAAAGGAAATGCTTGGATTTAGGAAGTCTGAAATAGTAAAAATTGTACATAAAGTTAAAAAAATAAAAAAAATTTAAAAAATGTGTTGACATTTATAGAAAGCTATAGTATAGTATGTATTGTTCCAGTGAGGAACGAAAATAAAAAACGCGATAGTGGCTCAGCTGGTAGAGTACGACCTTGCCAAGGTCGGGGTCGCGGGTTCGAACCCCGTCTATCGCTCTTAAAAGTACTAAGAGGTTTTCTTAGTACTTTTTTTGTGTGCAATACAATTGTTGACACAGCATTTTATTGATGATATAAAAGAATATGACAAAATGATAGAAAAATGAAAATAGATCCTCGTCAACCCGAGGGGAAGGAGTATATATGAGTTACGCAGATAAAGTTTTTATTGATATGTGCAAAGACATCATTGAAAATGGAACAAGCACAGAAGGAGAAAAGGTTCGTCCAGTATGGGAAGACGGAACCTCTGCCTATACGATAAAAAAATTTGGAGTGGTAAATCGTTATGATCTATCCAAGGAATTTCCAGCACTTACCCTTCGTAAAACAGCGATTAAAAGCTGTACAGATGAGATGCTTTGGATTTGGCAGAGAAAATCAAATAATATCCATGATTTAAGTTCTCACATCTGGGATAGTTGGGCAGATGAAGAAGGATCAATTGGAAAAGCATATGGATATCAAATGAGTGTAAAACACCAATACAAAGAAGGAATGATGGATCAGGTTGACCGCGTGATTTACGATTTGAAACACAATCCGTACAGTCGACGAATCATGACAAATATTTATGTCCATCAAGATCTTCATGAGATGAATCTGTATCCATGTGCTTACAGTATGACTTTTAACGTAACAAAAGAACCAGATAGTGATAAACTGACATTAAATGGAATTTTAAATCAAAGATCTCAGGATGTTTTGGCGGCAAATAACTGGAATGTTTGCCAGTATGCAATTCTGATGCATATGTTGGCACAGGTTTGTGATATGAAAGTGGGAGAGTTTGTGCACGTGATCGCAGATGCTCATATTTATGATAGACATATTCCAATGATTCGGGAATTGATCTCAAGAGAACCACTACCGGCACCAAAATTCTGGTTGAATCCAGAGATCAAAGACTTCTATGAATTTACAAAGGACGATGTTCGATTGGAAGGATACGAGACACATCCACAGATTAAAAATATTCCGATAGCAATATAAGAAAGGGAGAAGTTATTATGAATTTAATCGTAGCAGTAGATAAAAATTGGGCCATAGGTTATCAAAACCAGTTGTTAGTAAGCATTCCATCTGATATGAAGTTTTTTAGAGAAAAGACCATGGAAAAAGTTGTAGTTATGGGAAGAAAAACCTTGGAAAGTTTTCCAAACGGAATGCCTTTAAAAAACAGAGTGAATATTGTATTAACAAAGAGCGAAACATATCAAGTAAAAGATGCTGTGATGGTTCATACGGTAGACCAATTAATGGAGGAATTAAAACAATATCCATCCGAGAATGTTTTTGTGATTGGAGGAGAAAGCATTTATCGATTGCTTCTTCCATATTGTGATACAGCATATGTCACAAAAATTGATCATGAATTTCAGGCAGATACATACTTCCCAAATTTAGATCAAGAGGAAGGCTGGGAATTAGTGGAAACGAGCGAAGAAAATACTTGCTTTGATTTAGAGTACTATTTTACAAAATACAAAAAAATCGCAAAATAATAAAATTGCAGGTGTCAGAATTTTCTGGCACCTGCTTTTGCTTTAATTGATTTGAACAGCCCATTCTTTTTTGCAGATTTTTCCGGAAGGGAGTGCAATTAGATTCTCTTGCGTCTCCAAATCAGTAACGACTCCATCCTTGGAAGGAAGGGAGGTCCAAGGTTCGATACAAAGGAACGTGGCGTTTGAGTTTGAAGTTTGCCATAGTCCAAGATAGTGAAAGTCTGAAAAATCAAACACAATCGAGTGATCAGATAAATCGGACTTTATCCCAACTGTTTTTCCGGCCTCTGAAAGAATAATAGCATCATGATCAAATAGATTGTGGCGCAAAGGAATACGAAATTCGTCATCAAGAGGATAGGAAATGACCTCATCTGAGATAAAATAATTTTCAGATAACAATGTTTGTTTTGGAGTAACGCCTTTTTCAAAAGTAAGAGAATAATCTTCAAAAGACAGATTTGTGTCAATCGGAACATTAAAACCAGGATGTCCGCCAAGACCAAAGTACATCGTGTCATTTGACTTATTTTCAATTTTGTATGAGGTAGTAAGAGTAGTTCCGTTTAAGGTGTAAGTCAATGTAAAGTGAAAGGAGAATGGATAATTCTCTTTTGTTTCTTCTGTATCAGTAACAGAAAGTACCAGTTGTGTGTCAGAATGACTGATCAAAGTCAGTTCCATATTTCTTAGAAAACCATGCTGATTTAAATGATACATCTGGCCTCGATAGGTATATTCTCCATTGGTTAGTCGTCCGATGTAAGGGAACAAATTGGGCGCATGGCGATTCCAACTTTTGGGATCTCCTTGCCAGAGATACTCCAGACCATCCTTGGTACAAATGGATTGTAATTCTCCGCCCAAAGAAGAAACAAGCACAGTAAGTGATGAATTTTTCAGTGTATAAATCATATAAAATCCCTCCTAAAATCAATAAAATCGAATCCGATCGTTTCAAGTTCTACCCTAGAATATAGCATCTTAATCTAGAAAAAGCAATGTTATAAAACGTTCAAAAAAGGTCACGTGACCTTGTGCCAAAATAAGGGGTGGGCTATAATAAAAGAAAAGATAGAAAAGAAAATAAAACAAGGATCAACCAAAGGATAAGACGTGATTTCAGGGAAAAAAGAAAAACAAATCAGACAACTTTTAGAACAGATTTTTGAAAAAGACACAGAAGCAATTTTAAAGAATGCTCGTATCCAAGAGCTGACACGTGGGAAAAAATTTGTAATACAAAAAGACCCCTTACAGGCAATTTACATTCTGGTATCCGGAACGGTTAGCGTGTTAGAAGAGTATACCGATGGCAATGCTTACGTTTTTCAGGAAAATACAGCGCCTACTATTTTTGGAGAGATGGAAAGTTTTGCAGGGATGGATTGTTATATCGCATCACTGATTGCAAAGACAGACTGCACTTTTCTTGTAATTTCAAAAGCAGACTATATGCATTTTATGAATATGCATAAGGAGCTCTATTTGAAACGCTTGAGAGAAGATTTGAGCAGCGTATTACAAAGAGGGCATAAGGATCGGTGGACTTTACAGTTGCAAGGCGTAGAGAGGATCCGGCTGTATCTGATTCGAAACTACAAGAAAACAGGAATCAATCAGCCATACGAATTACTTACCACAAGGCAAAGTATTGCAGATGAAACCGGGCTATCTCTAAAAACGGTTCAAAGAGCTATAAAAGAACTGAAAGAACAAGGAGATCTTACAACAAAAGGACACAAAATTTTAATAAGTGAACAACAGTATTTACAGATGTTAAAAGATGTGGAACACATACCATATGATTAAAAAGAAAGAAGGAAAATCAATGAATCAAGTATTGGAAACTATTACATCAAAGGCATTAACTTATGAGCAAAAGGTACTTTCACTTGCACATGCAGCAGAGGACACACAGGATGTTCTTGAGATTCCAGAGCGTACAAAATATTTTATGGAAAAAGGGGCAATCAACAACTTATTTGAAGGAAATGCACCGTATCGTCCAAGATATATTATGCCGGATTATGAAAAATACGTAAAAAATGGTAGTGAATTTTTAGGGGTGGAACCACCACAGACATTTGATGAATTACTGACAAGCCTTCAGATTATTTATCACCACGTACCATCCATTACAAGTTTTCCGGTATATCTTGGAAATCTGGATAAATTAATGGATCCATTTATCACAGACTTAAGTGACGAAGAAGTAAAGAAGAAATTAAAATTATTTCTTAACTTTTTAGATCGTACCATTACAGATAGTTTCTGTCACGCAAATCTTGGACCAGAAGATAGCCGAGCAGGTAAATTGATTTTGGAAGTGGAAAGGGAATTACAAAATGCAGTTCCAAACTTTACCATCAAATATGATCCAGAGATCACACCAGATTCTTATGCAGAGGCAGCAGTATATACCTCTTTATTCTGCGCCAATCCAGCAATCTGTAATCATAAATTAAACAGTCAAGTCTATCCAACAGACTATGGAATTTCTAGTTGCTATAACATTCTTCCAATTGGTGGTGGAGCGTTTACTCTTACACGTCTTACATTAACGGAACTTGCAAAACTTGCAGAGAGCAAAGAGCATTTCTTAAATGATCTTCTTCCAGAATGTATGGAAGCGATGGGCAATTATATGAATGAACGTGTTCGGTTTCTCGTAGAAGAATCTGGATTCTTTGAAAGCTCATTTTTAGTAAAAGAAGGACTGATCAGCTTAGATAACTTTGTCGGAATGTATGGAATCACAGGGCTTGCAGAATGTGTAAATACACTACTAAAGGATAGCGGAAAACGTTATGGGCATGATTCAGAAGCAGATGATCTGGCAGAAGAAATTATGAATCGAATCGATCAGTTCCTCGGAGAATTTAAAGCGGTTCATTCTAAAATTTCAAATGGAAGGTTTATGTCTCATGCGCAGGTTGGATTGGACAGTGATTTTGGAATAACATCTGGTGTTCGTATTCCAGTTGGAGAGGAACCAAATAGTTTTTACGACCACTTAAGACACAGTGCGCGTTTCCACAAAACAATCAAAACAGGGGTAGGAGATATCTTCTCCATGGAAACAACTGCTAGAAACAATCCGGCAGCAGTGGTGGATATTGTAAAAGGTGCCTTCCAGTTAGGGGTAAAATACTTAAGCTTCTATGAGAAAAATGAAGATCTGGTTAGAATTACAGGATATCTCGTAAAAAGATCTGAAATGGAGAAATATAGAAATGGAGAGGCTGTCATTCAAAATACCACTCAACTTGGCGCTCCAAACTATGATAATAACAGACTTGCAGAAAGGAAAGTGAGAACTGTATGATCAAAGTTCCGGTCAACAAGATTATTCCGCTAAGTATTGTAGATGGACCAGGAAATCGGACGTCCATTTTCTTGCAAGCCTGCAATATTCATTGTGGCTATTGTCATAATCCAGAGACACAAAATATGTGTATAAACTGTGGCATTTGTGTAAATGAATGTCCAGCCAAGGCTCTGTATGTGGAAAACAAAGAAGTAAAATGGAATCCAAGTAAATGCGTACAATGTGATCATTGCATCGACGTCTGTCCCAATCACGCATCTCCAAAGATTTCCTGGATGACTGCCGAAGAAGTGTTTGAAGAAGTGCAAAAAAATATACCATTTATCAGAGGAATTACAGTTTCGGGTGGAGAATGTATGTTACGTCCAGACTTTTTGACAGAACTATTTACTTTGGCGAAAAAAGAAGGGCTTAGTTGTCTTGTTGACAGCAATGGAACCATCGATTTTGAACAATATCCCGAACTAATGCAAGTATGCGATAAGGTAATGTTAGATGTAAAATCATGGGATTTGGACGTTTATAGAAAACTGACTGGATTTGGAAATGAGATTGTAAAGAAGAACCTTTCTTATCTAGCAAAACAAAATAAAATCGAAGAACTAAGAGTGGTCTGTCTTCCAGAAAAAGTAGACGCAGAAGCAGTTCTAGATGGAATTGCGGACACATTACAAGAAAAGACAAAAGAAATGAAACTAAAACTCATTGCTTTTCGAAATTTTGGAGTGAAAGGAAGTTTTTCCACCCTTTCAAGCCCTACTTTGGAATATATGGATCAGTTAAGAAAAAAAGCGGAATCTTTAGGATTTGAAAAGATTGTAGTTACATAAGGATTGTGTAGAAACGAATTTTTGTATACAACAGGAGTTTCTATAATGATAGGCGAAAGGCTTGAGTAAAATCAGCTTTTCGCCCTTTTAATATAAAAGATATAAGAAATCTTGACCTTTCTTTTTGTTACTTTTTCGTGCATAATAGGATTATGGATATGTTACAAAAAATTTTAGCATTCTTCATCGTATTAGTGAGGCTTAATATAGGTGAAGATTGTGATGAAGGGAGAGAAAAGGAGTACCATAAGAAAGTGGGAAATTAGCAGTTATGAAAAAATACAGAGAAAAGTATAGGAAAGAAAATACAGTAAAATTCAATAATCACAAAAAAATGTATAGGATTACAGCTCCCTCTATGTTAAAAGTAGGTTTGCCAATATCCGGTTTTTTTGGTTTTTTAGAAATGCTTTTTATATTAAGTCAGAGATATGATTGGAAATATGTTGAGCAATATGAATTTTTGAGACAAGCAGTTTTTTCTTCTATAATTTTAGTAGGAGTATTGGTGAACGGAATCCTTGCATGTTATGGTTACCTATGGAAAATAGAATATGACGATTCCGATGTTTTGTATCGCTCTGCATGTGGAATTGTAAAGAAATTTAAGATTCAAGACATTTCTAGATATACTGAAAAACGAAAAAAACAATATAAATTTTATTGTGGAAAAAGGAAATTGTTTCAATATGACATAGATGCCAGTGGGGATGTTTATGATTTACTGCATATTTTGGAAAGTAAAAACTTATACGCGGAAGAGTTAATTCCTTCTAGAAAAGAACATTGCGTTGTGGAACCTATGTTAATTCATAAAATGCTCCCACTCACGGGGGGGATAATTTTGAGCATTTTTTTGATGATCTTAATGAAATCAGGTGATGGGAAGCTATGGATGTATCTTGTTCTAGGTCCTTGTATGATAGCACTGCTATATTATACGGGAGATTACATATACGATAAAACAGAAATAAAGGATAAAATTGTTAGAAAAGAATTTTTAAGAAAAGATAGAATTGTCGAATTTTCTCAAATCATAGGTGTACAACAATATAAAAGCAAAAATGAAAAAGAGTATATTTTGATAAAAATCAATGGCGAAAAGCCATTGAAAATTCGAAAATATAATGAAAATGTTGATGTTTTACTTACTCGATTAAAAGAAGAAAAGAGGCGGAGGAGAAAATGAAAAAGACAATAACTGTAATAAAAAATATAGTTATGGTGATAGGAATTGCACTTGTGTTATTGATAATAATTGGAGTATTGGTAGATAGAGGTGTTTTAAAATCAGAAGAAGATAAGTCAAAAGTTTCAATCGAATATACTCCTCAAAGTCTGGGGAATCAAATTAATGAAAGTGAAATAGAAGATTCACATTATTTTTCTTCTTTAGAGGAAGCTTTAGCGGCAGATAATGCTAAAGGA
>JAHHTL010000086.1 GCA_020024635.1 Ruminococcus sp. | reverse complement strand
ACTTAACTGGGCAATTACGAATTTGCTCCGCAATTGCCCAGTTAAAGTTACGCCGTTTTCAATTTTTTGTTTCTTCTTTTCTTTTTCATGATGAAATACTTTCTCAATCGCATAACTGTATATAATGCATAAATTGCAGAATAAACAACAATATCAAAAATATGTTCCTTTGCATTTGGTAGATATAGAACCATTACATGTATATAAATAAGATAGTAAAACGGATACGCTAATCGTTGTAAATTCTTCCATGATTTTGCTTTCATTTTCCTTCTAATACACTGAAATGAAGTTAAAAACAATGGAATCATAATTACCAGTAAAATAATTGTCAAAATTGCAGCCACAAGCTGTGTTCCGCTCAATATCTGACGATTAAGGATTAATGCCGGAAAGTAAACAACGCCAAAAATGATATTGTGCGCAAAAGCTAAAATACATCCAATTATTGACAGTTCTCCACGTATTTTCAAAAGTTTAATTGTCCACGCATTATGCTGTGTAATCGTTCCTAAGAACATTACAACGATAAACGTAGCTGTCGAAAAAGCCCCTCTTTGAAATAGGTTCATTCCCCACTGATTCAACACTGTCGGAACATTCTGGCTCCACCCTAATAAATAATATGCAACTACAAATGCAGTCAACGCATAGGTTCCTGTATAGAAAGCAACCGCTTTCCTTTTAATTATTTCTGACAGCACACTGTAAATCAGTATTACGATGATAAGTGCTTCAAGTAATATCATTTTTGTGCTTCATCTCCTTTTTTTTCTTGTTGTGTCTGTTCTTTCAAAACAGTCTCTTTTGTTTCTTGTTCCTGTAATTCTTCTACCTCTGTTTTTTGTTTCTGTAATTCCTCTACTTCTATTTCTTGTTTCTGTAATTCTTCTCCCTTTGTTTCTTCTACTGCAGGTTCTTCCTTCTTCACATTTTCTATAGTAGATTCTTTTTTCACAGGTACATTTGTATTGTCGTTCATTTTAGTAGTAGCAGGGACATTTGGCACCTGAGTTTCCTTTACCTGTTTTTTAATAGGTTTATTCACTATTATCTTAATGGTAACTTCTCCTACTCTCGTCAGACCATCCACTTCAATTCCCAACTTAACCGTTGTTTCTCCCACTACACTTAAGTCTGGTTCTTTGAGTATTTTTACTGTAACACCTGTTTCAGGTAGATTTTTTATTTTCGCTTTATATTCATCTACCGTTGGTGCAATGCCATCAACCTTGATTGGTTCATAATTTACTAATCTTGCATCAAAGATATCATGTTTTCCACTTTCTATTTCGTTATAATCCGCCACTCCATCAAAGTCACGATCTCTTCGGATCATTAGTTTTAAAGTTCTTACAAACACTACATCTTTTTTCTTAGCCTTGATTTTTATTGTAAATTCTTTATGAAGTCCATTAAAGTACTTTGGATCCCACTCATCTGCTGCAATTTCTGGTGTTCCTTGAATTTCTGATCCATTAAAACTTAACCCTTTTGGCAGATTTTCAATTT
>JAHHTL010000085.1 GCA_020024635.1 Ruminococcus sp. | reverse complement strand
AACCAAAGTCTTGGCGGAACTTGGTACATTCCCCAATGTAAACTTACCATCCATATCAGTTACAGTACCTACTGTAGTACCTTTAACTAAAACGGAAGCTCCCACTACAGGCAAACCGTCTTCTTCAGAAATTACAACACCTGTTACCTCCGAAACCTGTGCGGTTGCCAGACCTATACCTATCATCAGGAAGGTCATAAAAAGCATTAGTTTCTTTTTCATAAAATTCTCTCTTAAAGTTTAATTTCGGATTTAATAAGAATTCACTCATCCTAACAATTTGCAAATTTACTAATTAATTTTAATTATCCTAGCTAATTGTGATAAACTTCCGTTTAAATAGCCAAAAAAACTGTTTTTTAACACTCATATGCCCTATTACTTGATTATTTTGTTTATAAATATTCTTAATATATGATTTTCCCCATTTTGGAAATTCTGATATATTTAAACCGATTTACTTGAATTTATATCTATTTTTTTAAAATTATCATGAAAAAGATAACATTTAGACTAGTCTATAACAGAAAAAAGAAATTAAATGAAGAAGAGAAAGCATTAATTCAGATTGAAGCATATTTTGAAAAGCAAAAAACTTACTTCTCTTCCCATATTTATGTAAAACCCGTTAATTGGGACTCAAAAAGAAAGATAATAATTAATCATCCTCATCAAGTAGAATTAAATCGACAACTGCATGAATTTATATTAGATTTGGAATGCAAAGAACTTGAATTATGGAAACAGGGAATACCTCTTTCCATAAAGAATTTCAAATGTCACATTAACCAACAAAAAACGGGGAAATCTGCTTTTCTGACAGAAAGTAGAAAATGGGTAGAAAAATCCAGCCGCAAGGAAAGTACCAAAAAGAACCTGCAGACAACCATCGAACTGTTAGAGTGCTATTTCCCAACATTAACTTTTCAAGAACTGGATTATTCTTTTCTGAGCAATCTCGAAGATCTGCTCAGAAAGAAAGAATATAACATCAACACAATAGCCAAACATCTTAGGCAGCTGAAAACATTGGTCAATGAAGCCGTAAGAAGAGGATATATGCTGCAATCACCTTTTATACATTATAGTATAAAGACGGTAGAAAGCAGACATACGTTTCTTCTTCCGCAAGAAGTGGAGACTTTGGAGCAACTATACCCTCGGCTTTCCTCGGAAAAACACCGTCACGCATTAGATGCCTTCTTGTTTTGCTGCTATACAGGTCTTCGATATTCCGATTTCACACAACTCTCATCGGTCAACATCGTTCAAGTAGAGAAAGAGTCGTGGCTAGTGTTCCGGTCCAAGAAAACGGCCGTAGAAACTAAGTTGCCTTTGTTGTGGTTGTTTCAGGGAAAAGCCTTGAAGATACTTCACCGATATGCCGACAAGGACTCCTTTTTCCGTCTAGCTCCCAATTCAATTATTAACAAGGTGTTGATAAAATTAGGGAAAAGTGCGGGTATTCAAAAACATTTTTCTTTTCACACCGCACGACATACCAATGCTACCTTATTAATATATAGTGGTGCAAATATTACAACGGTACAAAAACTCTTGGGGCACAAAAGTATCAAGACCACTCAAATATATAGTGAAATCTTTCCAGAGAGCATTGTGGAGGATTTGAAGAAATGCCGTTTCTCAACAAATGCAAAGGAGTAAGTTCCGCCAAGACTTTGGTT
>JAHHTL010000084.1 GCA_020024635.1 Ruminococcus sp. | reverse complement strand
GAGCAATTCATTTTTGAATCGATATTATAACGGAAACATTGTTTCTATGGTTTCTTCTTTCTTAGAAAACAATAAACTATCGAAAACAGAACTTGATAGCTTACGTCATCTTCTTTCTGATTCTCACAAATAGGAGGTGCTTTTTTGCTTGATTTTGGACATCATTTTTTTTCGTCTATAACATTTATATTTCTATTTTATTGAAACCTCAGACAATGTATATTATTTTGCGACCAATATACAAGGCGAAGAAAACGCTACTAGAAGTAAGGCAACTGCTATAACAACCTCCATACTTTCAGAATTCAATATTAATTACTTCTGGCAATGAAGCGCCAAAATATGTTGAGACATAATTTCCACATCCTAGTTTTGTTCAAATACTTCTGCTGGAATTCCAGTTTTTCCTTTTTCCATAACAGCATATGGTTGTGAACTGATTACCGGCATTCCTTTTTTACCTAGTTCTCGTTTCATCTTCGCCATTACAGAATCTGCAAGAATGACATCCCCTGTATCTTCTTTTCTTGCTTGTGCATAAAGATCCTCTAGATCATTCAAAACGGATATACTTCTTCTGTCTCATTCATTTCTTTGTTCTCAATAGGAAGGTCATTCCCTTTTTCATAAACTTCGTTCCACTGTTCTTCTGTCAATCTTGGCCTATACCAACTAGGTTCATCTGATACGGGTGACAAAATGGTATTGGATCTATAATGATATTTTTCATCTCCGAGTGGTTCCACTACTAATTCACTTCGAAACGCTTCATCTAACATTTTGATTTCCCATACGGCTTCTACTACAAGTTTCAATGTTCCATCTTCCATTTCCTCATAAGAAACTACTTCTGGATAAGGTCCATATGGCAGCTCATAATCGTGTAGTCCTCTTGGTCGATAACAATAGGTCTTTGTTTCCTCTTGGTACTTTGCATTTTTCTGCACTTGATCACTGTGAATTGGAAACCGTGTTTTTAGTACCAGTTCAAATGCTTCTTTTGGAATTTGGTACTCTGCACCCTCTTTCTTTTCATAAGGAACTTTTTGTCCGTAGATTTTGGGATATTCTAATTCATACAAATCATATAAATTTAACTTCCCATAATCTTGTTGGCTCCAATTGGTAATCAACGTATTATTAAGCTGATATCCAATTGGTAGTACATATTTTTGATTAAGTTCTCTTAGTTTTGGATCCAAAGGTTTCACGCGGAATCCAGTTGTTCCAGATGGTCCATCAAATCCTGGCGGACGGTATTCTTCAATGAAGAAATATCCTTTCTTTGTATATTTCCATGCATGTACCTTAAATGAATGTTGATAAACCAAGCAGGGCTTATTCTTAATCCAACGAATGGAACTAACATTTGCTTCTATCTTTTTTTCATTCGTATGTAATTCATAACGAACAACCATTGCCTGTTCCATTACTAAATATAGGACAACTTCCGCTTTTTCTCCTTTTTTAGCTTTCTCACAAAACTTTTCTACTTGTTCTGGATGAACCATGTCGATCTGTGCGTTTTGATCTACACAAGCATATCCTTTTTCCCCAATATACTCTACGACCTTTTTCTGAAAATCTACGCTATCAACCTGTTGATGATTCTCTGCCTTTTCATATAATCCTTGTGCCCCTTCCATCAACTTTTCAAAATCATCTTTTTTATCCACAACTTCCTTACCGCATCCAAATAGACTAACCACACAAAAAAACAGTAGTAATAATTTTAACTTTCCTAAATTCTGATTGTTCTTGTTCATAGTTTAAATC
>JAHHTL010000083.1 GCA_020024635.1 Ruminococcus sp. | reverse complement strand
GTCAGCGGTAAACTTTCAACCCGACCATTTATATACCACATATCGGTCAGTGGTAAACTTTCTTCGTACTAATATACTACCAAGTACAAAGAGGAAAGTCAATAGAACTATCCATTAAAAATTATATGCTGTTTGCACAAAATTATTCAAACTCAATTGTTGCTGGTGGCTTTGGTGACATGTCATAGCATACTCTATTAACATTTGCCACTTCTGCAAGGATTCTTTCCGTAATCTTCTGTAAGATATCCCAATCAATTCTTTCAATAGACGCTGTCATAGCGTCGATTGTATTGATCGCACGAATGATAACCATATATTCGAAACATCTTTCATGATTCTTCATACCAACAGATTTGAAATCAGGCACTACTGTGAAATATTGCCATACTTGTTTGTCAAGTCCAGCTTTTGCAAACTCTTCTCTTAAGATCGCATCAGATTCACGAACTGCTTCCAAACGATCTCTTGTAATTGCTCCAAGACAACGTACACCAAGTCCTGGTCCTGGGAATGGTTGACGATATACCATTTCTGCTGGAAGTCCTAATTCAATACCACAAGCACGAACTTCGTCTTTAAACAACTGTTTTAATGGCTCTACCAACTCAAACTGAAGGTCTTCAGGAAGTCCTCCTACGTTATGATGAGATTTTACCATTTTGGCTGTCTTTGTACCACTCTCGATAATATCTGGGTAAATTGTACCCTGTCCAAGGAAATCAATTCCATCAAGCTTTCTTGCTTCTTCTTCGAATACGCGGATGAACTCTCCACCGATAATCTTTCTCTTCTGCTCTGGATCAGCAACATTTTCCAATTTTCCAAGGAATCTTTCAGTTGCATCTACATAAACTAAGTTTGCATGTAACTGATTTTTGAAAACTTCGATTACACTTTCAGACTCGTTTTTACGCATTAAACCATGGTTAACGTGTACACATACTAACTGCTGACCAATTGCTTTAATAAGAAGTGCAGCTACTACAGAAGAATCTACACCACCAGAAAGAGCAAGAAGAACTTTTCTATCTCCGATCTGACGTCTTAATAATTCCACCTGATCCGCAACAAAATTCTTCATGTTCCAGTTTGCCTCTGCTTTACACTCGTCAAAAATGAATGATTTTAAATCAGCTTCTTCTGGAAGTTCTGCAAACTGTTTTTCACATTTAGATGATGGGTAATCTACTGAAATCATTGGGTATCCACACTCATATAATGCTGGATCAATCTCAACTTCTTTTCCATCAACCACACGGTTTGCACCACCGTTTAAAATAATTCCTTTTACATTATCTAATGCGTTTAATTCTTCAACTGTGATATCATGTGGATGGATTTCACTATATACGCCAAGATCACGAACAGCTCGCGCAAGTACTGTATTATTTGTGCTTCCCAGGTCCAGAATAACAATCATATCCTGTTTCATTTGTTTTCCTCTCCTTCTTTGTACACCAAACTTGCAAATGCTTTTGGTATTTTGTTTATAGTTTCTTCATTGTGTGGAGAAATATACTTATTTATCCACGGTAGAAAGCCTTTCGCTTACATGTGGGAATTATATCACAAAAATATTATTGTTGAAAAGGGACAACATGTAAAAAATATTATTTTTCTCAAGGAATTTTTTGGAACATCTTATGAAATTTTCCATAAAAAAGCGCTGTGGATCTTCTTTGATCGACAGCGCAAATAAAACATTTTTTCAGAATCTACCTGTTAAACTAAGTCAACACCAATCACGGTAATTTTCGCTGCATTCATAAAATTACTAAATCCTAAAGTTACCGTTTCTTCGTATTTCATGCCTGTTTTTGGTAGATAAACAGCTCCTAATTCCGTATCAATTTTTTGGAATTCCTGCTCTGATAACGTTTCTCCTTCATTAGCAAACCTTGCTAATACACTAAGTGCTTCGCCACTTCATGTGTTACACATCGCTGCATAAAGAACAACGTCTTTCTGCCCATTTGCCTGCATGTATTCTTTTAACTTTTCATTTAATACTACCTGCATGTCTATTCCTCCTTTTCTTATTTCATTTCTTCTATTTATATGATTATAATACTTTTTCCATGTTCTGAATAGCCTGTAAATTTTCATTTCCATCCT
>JAHHTL010000082.1 GCA_020024635.1 Ruminococcus sp. | reverse complement strand
ATTTCCATTAAAATAAAGTCATCATTTAATTTGATTGCCAAAAGAACAAACAGCCGTAGTAATGTAAAATAATTGCACTTGTGATCATCTTCATTTAAGTTTACCTGCTGAATGCCATGAAGATATTTGTTACGCAGTTCTAATCCGTTATTATACTCTGAGCGGTTAAGTGTATAATTAAGGTAATTTACTTCTGAATCAGAAAAAAGACTGGACTTTTCTCTAAGGATCCCTTTTTCAATCCAATCGTCCAATATCGTTTGAACCTGATTGGGGTAATGCCACCTGCTGATAACTTCATTTACAAATAAATCCTTCAGTATCATAATCTTTGAAAAATCTTTTAATTCTATTTCACCGCAATTAGATATTTTAATTAAATCGTATTCCGCCAGATACTTAAACGAGGTGTGTTCGAGTTCTCTATAATCAGACAAATTAATTTGCTCATTTTTCAATAAATCATATAGACACTTATAACTTTTCCCAGCTTCATGGATGCGTGGTACATATGTATACAAGCATTGGTCTGAAAATAGCAAAAATGTTAGTTGTTGAAATTCCTTTCCAGTACCATATACATATTTTTGAGGCACCTGGCTTGGGATATCTGCAAAAAGGACAGGCGTTGTCGACATACTGACTAACTCAAAATCAATGGTACCTTCTTCAACATATAACTTAAATTGTCTTAAAAGTGATTCAAAAGCAAGCGCAACTATTGCACATTTTTCTGAATATTTTGTTCCGTTACTTGGAAACTGAACTCGCATTTCAGAACAGTTAAATTCTCTTTGCAGGTACTTAGTGAAGAAATCTTCAAGAACATCTTCTAATCGAATTCCTTGTGCATTCAAAAAATTGTAATATGCATTCATTTGTATAGATGCCAGTTCGTTTACAAAGTTAAACCCAGTATAACAAGGGTATATCCTTGACGATTTGCCATGCATTGTCCTTTCTATAATACCTGCCTGAGATTCCTTACTTACATGTGAACATCTCATTTGAGGGACATCGACATATTCAAAAATATATATGAAGTTATTTAAGATACTGGGATAATCCAAAGTATCCAAAAGCCATTTTGTACTGTAAGAAAACACGGATGTATTTCCTTTCAGTTCAGCTTTCTTTTCCTCCTCTTGTTCAGTGGAAAAACTGAGTTGTATCCCGTATTCATAAGAGACTCCTATTTTTGATAATCGCTCACATTCTGCTTGATATTTGCGTTTTGCTTTCAAACGTATTTCATCGTTAATAGGAAAGTTACTAATAGGAGTCATCAGTCTGATCGTCTCAAGACTATTTAGACTAGGGTGACTGCCATCAATATAGGATAAAAAATATTTACAGATATCTTCTCCTGTAAATTCTTTCGGGCGATAAAGTTTTTCCTTTTTATCAAAATTCTGCTCATACCAATGTAATACAATAGAAATACACTCCTCATTCTCTAAAATGTAGGAGCGAAGAATATTGCCATATGTAGCAACAGTATTCCTATATCGGAATAGGTCAAAAGGGGCAACATAATCAGAATGAATCAACCGTTCAAATGTTTTTTCTGAAATCCGCCTATAAAGTTTACATTGTTCAAATAGTTCCCAAAATACTTCACGATATCCAAAATCCACTTCTTCACAGGTTTGTACCACAGTATCATCTGTAAGAGATGAGAAAAAACGAGTGGTAAAGCCAGCTAAGATTTTGCTTTTCTCCCTATATTTTTCGTACTCATCATCTGTCCAATCACGCGACCGAACTCCATGACTAAAATATTTTTTTATTTCGTAAAATTCGATTGCGTCATTGACAGAAAGCTCTGTATATGACGGAATATCTAGAGAAGATATTTTGTCTAAATTCAGGCCAAAAGCATAATCATTTGATTCATAATATTTAACCCTGTCCATATTCATCGTGCACTCCTCCAATTTAGCTTATATTAGTCTGAAAAAACAAGCAGTGCTTTCCGCATATGGTATTTATAAATAGTATTCTGACAAGCCAAATATATCCTTGCACCATTACACGAAATTACTAAAACTTACCTTTCTGTCTAGCTCAACCTTGCTTGGGTTAAATCTCGTGCATCGCTGATTGTATCGCAGGTCAACAATGTATCCAGCATTGCCCATACTCGACCATTTCTGAAAAGCTTACCTGTTTTGATTATCTTGCTAGGAATGATAGCTGGTCCAAGCCTATAAACATAGTGGCCAGTCTCATAGTCCTTATCTGGCATCTCAGTGATTTCATCGTGGAGATTGCGTGTTACAGTATATCCATCAATATGGTGAATGGATTGCAGTTGCCCATAGTAACGGAAGGCTATGTAGTTAGGTGGTTCCTTAGGCCAGCCGTTACCTCCGACCGGAC
>JAHHTL010000081.1 GCA_020024635.1 Ruminococcus sp. | reverse complement strand
TTGAGCCAGTATCCGGTCACGGAAAAGGAAAATATAAATTCAAGAAGTAATGTATTTCTTATTTGTATAATGCCTGTTCCAGTAATAGCTATTGTGCTTATTTTATTTGGTCTTAAAGCATTTATATAGTAAACATCAAAACGTTACAAGTGAAATGAGGAACTCTATGGATAAAAAGGAACTTATAAAACTTTATTTGCAAAATGTGGATAAAGTGTTCGGATATGTTAGCATGGACGCATATATTGATGAGCGATTAAAGAAATATATGAAATACTGTCAAAGTAAAAAGCAAAAAGAACAAATTATTATATGGCTGAAATTATTGCATGAAAATTTCGGAAAAAAGATTGTTTATTTAGGAAGTTATCTAGCATTACAAGAAAAGGATATGAGCTACTTAAATAATGCATTCAATTCGGCAGTAACATGGGGACAACTCACAATAACAAACGGCAGTTGCGACCATTCCATTTACGCTTGGAATGTTTTACCGCATATATTCTGTGCAAACCGCTTTCGTGATATTGAAAATATATTTCCAAAAGAAAACGGACTTAGTAAGAATGGGTTAAAATCTGCGTGCAGTATTACAAATTTAGTGATGTATCTGTATTATCAAGAACCTACGTGGAAACAATATGTGATTGAAGAAAGCAAAGGATTTTTGCAAGGAAAACATACATCAGAAGAAATGGCAGTGATAAGCACTTTCCTTTCATTGTTTGAAAAAGATTGGGAAAAATTTTCATTGGAATTAGCTAATCTCTGTAAAGCACATAGGAAATCAAAAGATTATGGCGAAAATCCATTTACAAGAAAAATTTCCTTTTTTGCATTTGGATTGTATAACTTTGCAAGGTACTTGTATAAAGAAGAAGCGAAAAATATCATACTTCCTCAAAACGAATTTTTATTCGAGGATTTTAGAATTTATCAAGAAAGCAACAATTATCAAACGGGACAATCGTTTTGCGTTTTTGAAGAACCGCTATTGCTGTTGAATGATTTTGAAAAAATTGATTTACCGATTATGCACTTAACAGCAGGTAGAAAAAGGACTTTAGATATTGAAAATTACAGACAAGAAGTGATAAAGAAAATACAATCACTTCATTAAAATCAGAGCAGTTGGTCTTAGGATTGACTGTTTTTTCTATCATCAATCATTATGTCCGTTTTGTAGATAGAGAGGACGATAAACCGAAAAGTCAATGGAAAAGAAAAAAGTTTTGAAAATTGGTTACGATTCTGCTCTTTTCCAACGCGGTATATAGGAAAGACGATTTTCTTCTTTCCGGTTCTTTGACAACTGAATAAAGCAATTCAATACGTTTGACAGACAGCGAGCCGTTGAATTGCTTAGAAAAAAGATTATGGAAAGTGCGTAAGCCCGAAAGTGAATGGTTTCGAGTAGAAAATACCCACGAACCGATTATTGACAAAGAAGTGTTCTATCGTGTGTGGATTGTGGCTGGTCTATGCGGTTTGCGACAAATAAGGCAAATAAAACGCCATACAGTTATTATGCTTGCAGTTACTACGGACAGTTTGGCAAAGGTACTTGTTCTATGCACTATATCCGTTATGATGTGTTGTATCAAGCCGTCTTGGAACGGTTGCAGTATTGGGCTAAGGCAGTACAGCAGGACGAAGAAAAGGTGTTGAATAAGATACAAAAGGCTGGCAATGCAGAGCGAATACGGGAAAAGAAGAAAAAGGCAAGTGCCTTGAAGAAAGCCGAGAACCAACCTAAGAGAAGAATTAAGTAAAATGGAACAGGATATGATAGGTGCTGAAAAGTGGATTGCGTTAATCAAGGAGTATTCCGTACCAAAGGAACTGACAGCACCGTTATTAAATGCAATGATAGAAAAAATCCTCATTCACGAAGCAACCACGAATGAGGACAATGAAAGAATACAGGAAATAGAGATATACTACCGATTTATTGGAAAAGTAGACTGATAATGAGGGTTCATATCTTTAACTAAGGGAAACGGGCGCAAGCGATCCAAATATGTCTAATTTAATTGCTTTGACAAAACTGTATGGAGTGGCTGTCGAAGATATTTTGAGTCAGGTCAAAGACGACTGCAAAGAAAACAACAATTAAAACTGTTTGATATTCATCCTGATTCAGAGTCAACGAGTGTTATACCTATTGGGTATTTCTAACGGTCGGATATATCAAGATAATCTTAACAGATGAATTTCAGAAAGCGAGTAATTTTATGAAAAAGATCATTTCTTTAAGGTTAGTTTTTGTCATAGTGTTGGCTGTAATCAGAAGCCGTCCAATCATGATGAAAAAACAGTAGAAGCTGAAATTACCAATATAGGAAAAGATCTTCCTTCTCTTCTTGGAAAGCGAAAGGCAGCATTGGCTCTTGTAGATAAACTGGCTGCT
>JAHHTL010000080.1 GCA_020024635.1 Ruminococcus sp. | reverse complement strand
TGGATAACGTTCAGTTATCATAAACTAAATCTGATATTTTAGCCATCCTATCATTAGTATCAAAAAAGAAAAAATTTGTAACAATTTGGTTTCTAATAGGTAGTGACACCATTCTATTTGATCCCTTTGAATATATTCTTTTGACAGAAAGATACGTGTCAGGTAATCAATTAAACGTTCCATCATGTACATCCTCATCGTCTTTTAATTAGCACAATGTTCTTCACTTTGCAAGCAATATGTACTAAACAACTGGTTTTATGTCATATTCGACTGATATTCGGTATCTCTAATGCATAATGAAAAAATCCATTTCGATAATACATATAATGATTACACTCTTCGTAGTAAGAAAGCGTTGTCTCAACATTAGGAAGTCCAAAGCCATGTAATGCAGGATTGGATTTTGTAGTTGTAATTTTTCCATTTTCTATGTGAACCATACCCGAACGATTTCTGACATAAAAAGAAAAATTGTCCTCTAGCAGAGCAAAAACTTCAATTTCGCGCTGTTCTTCAGGAAGCTGCTCACAGGCCTCCAGTGCATTATCCAGTAGATTACTGCAAATTACTGTCAAATCACTAATCTTGATTCGTAGGCCCGACAAATTATTGACATTGAATCGAAGATCAGTATGCTGTTTTACGGCAACGCACATTTTTTGATTAAACAGAGCATCCAATGCCGGATGATGTGAATTAACTGGAATGATACGTTCCGTATACTCCTGTTGCAGCTCATGCAAATATTCTTTTGCTTGTATAATATCATTCTCCTCCAAATATCCCGATAACATGGTCAGGTGCGCTCCATAATCATGTGTCGCTTTTCTTTGTGTAGCGTAACTACCGCTCAACGCTTCGAGGCTTTCCGCTTGCGTATTCAGGCGCTCTTGTAATGCAAGGCTCTGTTCGCGATAGCGAGAAGCTTCATTCAACCAATCCATGATGACAATTAGAAACAGGTTTAAAAACAACAAAAATAATGCACAGACGTTCAATGCCATTTCTGTAACCTGTTCTAAAAGTGTTAATTTGATAAAATAACACAATAACGCAACCGAGCCAAGTCCGCAACAAATAACCGGGACACACCATTTCCAATCCGCAGAGGTTCTTTTGGACTTTCCAAATTTCTTTTTGCAGAAAAAAAGCAGTGTAAGTAATGCAATTCGGTTGGTACTCCCCACAGTTGCCAATATCATGGGATTCAGCACTGTTGGATCAAAAAAAAGTTCCAAAAAAAATCCTCTCAAAAAGAACGAGGACATCATAGTTGTAAAAACTGCATCAAAACAATTTTGAAGACCAGTGCATAAAATTGCTAAAATAAACCGTTGTTTCCACGAGCCGATATAAACGGAAAAGTGGAGTACCAAATATAATACATAGCTGCATAAAATTCGGACATACGGTTCCTTACTAGGGGCAATCGAATACATGTATCCATACATCAGATACAAGGCACCCCATACGATCCAGTGTACTTTTTCTCTTCGGACACTAAAAATATCATAGATCAAAATTCCTGAAAAAAGAGATGTATATAAAAAAATCAAATTTAGAAAAGTTAACATTTTCCATTACCTATAAACCTTATTTGTGTGCATCCAATTCAAATATACCAGCTTCGTCTCTGCATAGCGTCGTTGGCTAATCGGTAGTATCTCCCCCGTAACCAATTCCAATTTATCGTAATGAACTGATTGAATAAAAGACATATTCACCAATAATGACTGGTGAATCCGCAAGAAACCCGAACCGGACAAACGTTCTTCCATATGATCTAGGGTGTCATAGCAGTATACTTGTTGTGATACCGATTGCTGCAGATGAAATAAAATCGTGCGGCGACGGCTTTCCAAGTAAACGATATTCTTTAGCGGCAATGAATACGGTACTCCATTCCATTGAAAAGACAACATCTCCTCTCTGCTCTGCAATTTCTCGATTGCCGCCGCGAAATATTGCGGCAGCTTCTTTTCTAATTGATCCTTCAGTAGAAACCGAAATGCCGAGACCTCATACCCTTCTGGGGAAAATTCGCTGTAATTGGTTACAAAAATCAAGATTGCATCTGACTTAAGTTTTCGCAGCCTTCGGGCGATATCCATCCCACTAATTTTCCCCATATCAATATCCAGAAAAAGCAAATCACACGCACAAAGTAGGTCATCCGTCACCTGATCCACATTATTTTTCACTGTAATGTGGAGTTTACAATTTGATATTTGGTGTTCTTCAAGCCACTGTGCAATCCGATCTGTAAAGGCTCTTTCATCATCACAAATCAAAATACGAATATTCATGTTAAACCTCCGGATTATAAAAGCAACCCTATTTCTCTGTCTTTATCTGTTAACATAACGCCTTTTTTACCTATCTGTCAACTTTATAACGAACTTTTTTCTTTTGCAATCGTAAACTATCTCATGTTTTCGCTGGAAACTACAAGCATCTCCTGCAAGACACATTGCACTTT
>JAHHTL010000008.1 GCA_020024635.1 Ruminococcus sp. | reverse complement strand
TTGCTTTTGAATATCAAATGAAAAAACAAGAAGAAAAGGAAGCTCAAAAGGATGCTAGAGCTGAAATGAGAGAAGCTGCTCGTTTGCAAAAAGAAATTGAAGCTCAACGAAAGAAAATAGAAAAAGAGCAAACGCATTATCAATCCGCTCTTGAGAAAATAACCAAACAACTTTTAGAATCTCCAGGAAATTCTGATCTTCTTGCCAAGAAAAAAGAACTTGAACTACAATTAATAGAAATAGATAAGTCTATGAAAGATATAGACTATCGTGAGGCTAATCAAAAAGCTGGATATGTTTACGTTATTTCAAATATTGGTGCTTTTGGAGAAAACGTTTACAAAATTGGTATGACAAGACGATTAGATCCTCAAGATCGTGTTGATGAACTTGGTGATGCTTCTGTTCCATTTAACTTTGATGTACATGCTATGATTTTTTCTGACAATGCTCCAGCTTTGGAAGCTGCTTTGCATAAAGCATTTGAGGATAGAAAACTTAATATGGTAAATACAAGAAGAGAATTCTTTAATGTTACCTTAGATGAAATTAAAGAAGTTGTAAGAAAACATTTTGATAAAACAGTTGAATTCATTGATGTCCCAGATGCCGAACAATTTAGAATTAGTCAAAAAATGAAACAAAAATAATTATTGTTTTCATTTCACATCATCGTAAGGAGGAACTAGCATGATTGATTTTCAAAATAAAAAAGTATTCAAATTAAGCAAGGTAAAAGAAAAGCACATTCCTAAAGAAATTTATGATTTGCTCATCGATAATGAAGAAATTGTTGGATATTATTCTTCATTAAGAGACTATGTTATTTTTACAAACAAACGAATTATTGCTTGCAATGTACAAGGAATTACTGGTATGAAGAAAGATTATACTTCTCTACCTTATTCAAAGATGCAAGCTTTTTCCATTGAAAGCGCTAGTACTTTTGATATGGATTCAGAACTAACTGTTGTCTTCAGTGGTTTAGGAAAAATAGTATTTGATTTTTCTTCTAATTCTAATGTTCAAATTATAAACAAAACAATAGCTTCTTATGTCTTGTAAATAGTTATAATACAGATAATAAAAACCGCCTCTGTGCTGGTAACACAGAGACGGCAATACATATCCGAAGATATGCAACTTCATAACAGGTATATTGTATCATTTTCGGAAGCAGCTTGCAAGAGAACTATCGTTCGCTAGCTGTTATTTTTATACTCTTTTTTAAGAAAGGAAGATGATCATGTGGGTAGAAAAACAAGAAAATGGAAAATTTAAATTTGTAGAACGCTACACTGATTATATAACCGGAAAGCAAAAGAAAGTTTCTGTCACCTTAGACAAGAACACTGCTCAAAGCAGAAAAATGGCCGAACGCTTGTTGCAAGATAAAATGACTCAATTTACTCCAGTACAACAAAAGAATTTAACTCTTCAAGAATTAATAGAAGAATATCGCAAAGATCAAGCTGTAACAGTAAAACAATCTACTTACAAGCGCAATTATTTTGCATGTAAAACACTTGCAGCTATTCTTGGTGAAGACACACTCATAGAACGCTTAAATGCCAATTATGTACGCACCGCTCTACTGTCTACCAGAAAAGAACCTGGTACCTTAAACGAACATTTAGTGCGTTTTAAAGCTTTAATCCGCTGGGGGTATCATAATGATCTAGTAACTGATATTTCTTATTTGGATAAACTTGAACCATTTAAAGATGTTCCTCATAGAGAAAAAATACAAGATAAATTTCTTGAATCATCAGAAGTACATCTTTTATTAAAAGCTATGAAAGTTCCTAAATGGAAACTTTTAACCCAATTCCTAGTATTATCTGGTCTTCGCTTTGGAGAAGCTGCTTCTCTTTTAAAAAATGATGTGGATCTTGACGAACGTCTAATCCACGTCACCAAAACATGGGATTCAGTAAATAAAATCGTGAACACTCCAAAAACTCTGTGTTCTATTAGAGATGTATTTATCCAGGATGAGCTTATAGATGTGTGTAAAAAAATAAAAATATGTATGATAGAAGAACGATTACTTAATGGATATGAACCCTCTAATCTCTTTTTTGAGGGGATTAATGGAAAACATATAGATTATTATGCCTACAACAAATATCTTCGTGAAAACACGCTTTCTGCTCTTCACAGGACCATTACACCTCACACATTAAGGCATACTCATGCAAGTTTGCTCATGGAGCAAGGAGTGAACATCGATATCATCTCTAGAAGACTAGGACATGAAACCAGTGCAATCACACGAGAAATTTATTTGCATGTAACAGAAAAACTTAAAGAAAAAGACAACCAAGAGATTAAAAATATAAAAATAATTTAATTGATTTGCCCCTTTTTTGCCCCTTTTCACAAACAAAAAACCTGCAACCATTGTAAATACGTTGGTTGCAGGTTTTTAATTATGCGGATGGTGGGACTTGAACCCACACGAGGTCACCCCCGCAAGATTTTGAGTCTTGTGCGTCTGCCATTCCGCCACATCCGCTCATACGGCTCAAGCAATTAACTGAGCCGTCTTTAATACTAGCACATCGTTTTCAAAAATGCAAGCATTTTTTATATTATTTTGATATTAGTTTCTTTCCAATCTCAAAACAATCGAAGGTTGCAAAATAATCTGAAGGTTTTTCTGCCCTTCTTATCATTTTTACACTTCCATCTTCTTTCAAAAGGAGCTCTGCAGATTTTAATTTTCCATTATAATTATATCCCATCGAAAATCCATGTGCTCCTGTATCATGAATCACAAGATAATCTCCAACCTCAATCTTTGGAAGACATCTGTCTATAGCAAACTTGTCGTTGTTTTCACACAACGATCCTGTAATATCATATGTGCAATCGCACTCTTCTGCTTCTTTCCCAAGTACGGTAATGTGATGATATGCTCCATACATAGCTGGACGCATCAAATTCACAGCGCAAGCATCCACGCCAATGTATTCTTTGTGTGTATGCTTTTCATGAATCGCCTTTGTCACAAGACAACCATAAGGTCCCATCATAAAACGTCCTAACTCTGTATAAATCGCCACGTCTCCCATATTCTCCGGAACAAGTACTTCTTCATAAACTTTACGCACACCTTCTCCGATAGCCATAATATCATTTGGTTCTTGATCTGGGCGATATGGTATCCCTATTCCTCCAGAAAGATTAATAAATTTAATGTGTACGCCTGTTTCCTTTTTCAATCGAACCGCTAGTTCAAATAATACTTTTGCAAGCATCGGATAATATTCATTTGTAACTGTATTACTTGCAAGAAATGCATGAATTCCAAATTCCTTTGCACCTTTTTCTTTCAATGTGCGAAACGCACAAATCATCTGTTCTTCTGTCATACCATATTTGGAATCGCCTGGGTTATCCATAATATCATTGCTAATCTTGAATATCCCCCCTGGATTAAAACGGCAACTAATTATTTCCGGAATATGTCCAATCGCTTTTTCCAAAAAGTCGACATGTGTAAAATCATCCAAATTAATAATCGCTCCAAGCTGATCCGCAAGCACAAAATCTTCTGCCGGAGTATCATTGGATGAAAACATAATATTTTCTCCCGTAACTCCTATGGCTTCTGAAAGCATTAGCTCTGTATAAGAAGAACAATCGCATCCACACCCATATTCTTTTAATAGATCGATCAAAAACGGATTTGGAGTTGCTTTCACTGCAAAATATTCTTTATACCCTTTATTCCAAGCAAAGGCTTTTTTCAAAGCCTTTACATTTTCTTTTATTCCTTTTTCATCGTATAAATGAAACGGTGTCGGATGCTCTTTTACAATTTCCTCGACTTGCTTCTTTGTCACAAAAGGGATTTTTTTCATCTTTTTGTACTCCTATTCCACAATAGTAATACGCATCATATTGCTGATGCCACTTTTTTCATTCTGAATATTTGGAGAAGGAATTCCTGCTGTTAATACAACAACATCTCCTGGTTCCACATAATTTTTTGCATGGGCAAGGTCAACAGCTGCCGAACAAATATCATCCGTTGTATTAGAAGCAAGTGATTTCAATGGATGCACTCCCCAGTAAATCGACATTCTTCTAAGACTTCTCTCATTTGGAGTTACACCAAGAATTTCTTGTTTTGGTTTTAGGTTTGAAACCACTCTTGCTGTAGCACCTGTAATAGAAGGTGTGATAATACATTTTGCATTTAGATTTTCCGCTGCTAAAACAGATGCATAGCTGATGGCATCTGACACACCCGCTTTTAAATGATCACTGGTGTTTTTAGGCTTTATACAATAGTCTAAGTGCTTTTCTGCATTTTGTACAATGTGTACCATCATATTCAGTGATTCCAATGGATATTTCCCTTGTGCTGTCTCGCCTGAAAGCATCACTGCATCTGTACCATCGTATACTGCATTTGCAACATCCGTAACTTCCGCTCTTGTAGGTCTTGGATTTCGCATCATAGAATCCAACATCTGGGTTGCTGTAATAACTGTTTTAAAATTCGCATTACATTTCTGGATTAGCATTTTTTGAAGATATGGAAGTTCCTCCGCCGGAATTTCAACTCCAAGATCCCCTCTTGCAACCATAATTCCATCTGCTGCACGGATAATCTCATCTATATTCTGGATTCCCTCCGCATTTTCAATCTTTGCAATAATCGGAATATACGGTGCATTTAATTCTTTTAAATATGCTTTAATTTCCAAAATGCATTCTGCATTTCTAACAAAAGATGCTGCAATAAAATCGATATCTTGCTCCACACCAAACTTAATATCTTCTTTATCTTTGTCTGTAATTGCTGGTAATCTTACGGAAACATTTGGTACATTCACACCTTTTCTTTCTCCAAGCTCACCACCATTTAAAACGGTACAAATAATATCTGTATCTGTAGTACCTGTAACCTGTAGTTCAATAAGTCCATCATCAATCAAAATCCTAGTACCGCTTACTACGTCTTCAACAAGTCCTGCATAGGTTATAGACACTCTTTTTCGATTTCCAATAATTTCTTCTTTTGTAAGGATAAACTCATCATCTTTTTCAAGATACACTTTTTTTCCGTCTTCAAGAACCCCTGTTCTGATCTCTGGACCTTTGGTATCAAGAAGGATTGCTGTATTTGCATGCTCTTCTTCTCTAAGCTGTTTTAGTTGGTCCATTCTTCCCTTTTGTTCAGCATGATCACCGTGAGAAAAATTAAAACGTGCTACATCCATTCCATTGCGGATCAACTGACGCATCAATTCTCTGTCATTTGTATTTGGTCCCATGGTACATACGATTTTTGTTTTTTTCATCTACTGTTCTCCTCTGTGATTTTATTATTTAATATGTTCATGACTAAAAAGATGGTCCTGACAGTATTCGTGATTCCCATTACATTTCGAACAATAACGAAATTCTAATGTAGGATCATCTAACTCTGTTCTTCCACATACAGTGCATTTATGATGCGCACCGCCTGGATAAATTTTTTCTTTTGTTTTCACCTGTTGTTTAAACTTTGCTTTCCTAGCTCTCTGCTTTGGTGTATATGGTCTTACACTTCGACTTGACAAGAAAAAAATCACAAAATTAAGCAACGATGCACCGATTGCAACCCGCGTAACTATGTTTCCCTGTACAAACTGGAAAATAACCATAACAGCATACACAACTGCCAGCCATTTAATCTTAATTGGAAGAATGAAGTACAACAATAACTCCATATCAGGATAACTGACCGCAAACGCAAGGAATATAGAAAGATTGATATAATACGTACTAAAGAAATATCCAATCCCATACGACGCACCCGTAATAAAGTACAAAATAAATGCACCAATTACCGTAAATAAAACACCTGAAAAAATGTAAACATTAAAGCGAAACGCTCCCCATGTGTGCTCTAAAGATGTTCCTAGGGAATAGTATAACAGACTCATAATCACAATAGTCACCAGACTTCCTGGCGGTGGTACTAACACCCAACTTACGATTCTCCAAATCTCTCCCTTTAAAATCAGTGCCGGCTCTAGTGTAAGTAACTTGAGCATTTCTGGCATTAGGTACGCTGTAATATAACCAAATGCATATCCGCCAATCAGATACATCATTAAATTATGAATCGCATACCGGCCGTATTTTTTTTCTAATTTGCTTAACCAGTTCAATCTACTCTCTCCTTATTTTACTTCTTCTCAGTTTCTAATTGTACCCTTTTATAACTATATTTGTCAAACGGATGTTTTGAAAAATTTATGACCTTTCTGTTAATTTTTCTACTTTTCATATTTCATTTCTATTCTTATTGGCGTATAATGTACTCTGCCGACAAAATATAACAATTTATAACATTAAAAACAATATTTCAGCATGAGGTTTTAGTTATGGACTTAAATAATTTACATACTTTGGGAATTGACATTGGATCTACTACCGTCAAAATTGCTATTTTAGATCTGTCTAGTAACGTCGTTTTTTCAGATTACCAACGACATTTTGCAAATATACAAGAAACGTTGTCTTTACTACTCAAAAGAGCGCTTGATGCATTAGGTCCTATTCAAGTTTCTCCTGTAATCACAGGTTCTGGTGGACTAACCCTCGCAAATCATTTAGAAATTCCATTTGTACAAGAAGTGATTTCTGTTTCTACAGCTGTACAGCATTACGCTCCACAAACAGATGTTGCCATTGAACTTGGTGGCGAAGATGCCAAAATTATTTATTTTGAAGGTGGAAATGTAGAACAGCGTATGAATGGTGTCTGTGCAGGTGGCACTGGTTCTTTTATCGATCAAATGGCTTCTCTTTTACAGACCGATGCTTTAGGGCTCAATGAATATGCGAAAAACCATCAAGCTCTATATTCTATTGCTGCACGTTGTGGCGTGTTCGCTAAATCTGATATTCAGCCTTTAATTAATGAAGGCGCCTCCAAAGAAGATCTTGCTGCATCCATCTTTCTTGCAGTCGTCAATCAAACTATCTCTGGTCTTGCCTGTGGAAAACCGATACGCGGCCATGTAGCATTTCTAGGTGGCCCCTTACATTTCTTATCCGAATTACGCGCTACCTTTATTCACACACTTCATTTGGATGATGAACACACCATCTATCCCGAAAACTCTCATTTATTTGCGGCCATCGGAAGTGCACTCCATTCAAAAAAAGATTGTATTATTCCTCTTTTTGACTTACAAACAAAATTCTCCAATAAAATTAAAATGGATTTTGAAGTTGATCGTCTATCCCCTCTTTTTTCTGACCGTTTGGAATATCATGATTTTCAAATCCGTCATAATCAGCATAAAGTTCCTGTTACTGACCTCTCCACATACAGCGGAAACGCCTATCTTGGCATTGATGCCGGATCTACCACTACAAAAGTAGCTCTTGTCAGTGAAGATGGAACCCTTCTTTACTCTTTCTACCAGAATAACAATGGAGATCCTCTGGGAACTGCTATCACCGCTTTAAAAGATATTTATCATCAACTCCCTAGTGATGTGAAAATTGTACACGCCTGTTCCACCGGCTATGGAGAGGCTTTGATAAAATCTGCCCTTCTTCTTGATGAAGGAGAAGTGGAAACGGTTTCACATTATTACGCCGCATCTTTCTTTGAACCAGATGTGGACTGCATTTTAGATATTGGTGGACAGGATATGAAATGCATCAAAATCAAAAATCAGACCATCGATAGTGTACAGCTAAATGAAGCTTGCTCTTCTGGATGTGGCTCTTTTATTGAAACATTTGCAAATTCTCTGAACTATTCCGTAGAAGATTTTGCAAAAGAGGCATTGTTTGCAGAAAATCCCATTGACCTTGGTACACGGTGCACCGTATTTATGAATTCAAAGGTAAAACAGGCTCAAAAAGAAGGAGCAGAAGTTTCGGATATTTCTGCCGGACTGGCGTATTCTGTGATCAAAAACGCTCTATTTAAAGTCATCAAAGTATCTGACGCTTCTGAACTTGGAAATCATATTGTTGTACAAGGAGGAACGTTCTATAACGATGCCATTTTAAGAAGTTTTGAAAAAATTGCAAACTGTGAAGCTGTTCGACCTGATATTGCAGGAATCATGGGTGCGTTTGGCGCAGCCTTAATTGCCAGAGAACGTTCTTTGAATTGTCCAACCACTACGATGCTTTCTATTGATGAAATTAATGCTTTGGAATACCATACAACTATGACAAAATGTAATGGTTGTACCAACCATTGTAGACTGACAATCAATCATTTTAGTGGAAACCGGAAATTTATCAGTGGAAATCGTTGCGAACGTGGTCTTGGAAAAGAACGAAACAAACAGACCTTGCCAAATTTATTTGCTTACAAAAATGAACGTTATTTTGATTATACTCCACTAGAAGAAGCCGCAGCAAAACATGGTTCGATTGGAATTCCCAGAATTTTAAATATGTACGAAAATTATCCTTTCTGGTTTACCTTTTTTACAGAACTGGGCTTTCGTGTTGTTCTTTCTCCTGCTTCTACTAGAAAAATTTACGAAACAGGAATCGAATCCATTCCAAGCGAATCCGAATGTTATCCAGCAAAACTTGCTCACGGACATGTGCAATGGCTCATCAATCAAGGGCTCAAGACCATATTCTATCCTTCGATTCCTTATGAACGGATAGAATTTCCTGATGCAAACAATCACTTTAATTGTCCCATTGTTACATCTTATCCTGAAAACATTAAAAATAATGTGGAAGACATTGTAAATGGAAACGTGGAATTTCTTCATCCTTTTCTGTCCTTTGCATCCGAAAAGGTTCTTTGCGAAAGATTAACGAAGGAGTTTTCGGATCGGTTTTCGATATCGAACAAAGAAATTTCTTTTGCTGTACATAAAGCATGGGAAGAACTTGCCGCTTGCCGTCAAGATATCCAAAAGAAAGGGGAAGAGACCATTCGATTTTTAGACCAAACCGGAAATAGAGGGATTGTTCTGGCGGGACGACCTTATCACATTGATCCAGAAGTAAATCACGGAATTCCCGAACTGATTAATTCTTATAATATTGCGGTATTAACAGAAGATTCTGTTTCTCACTTGCAGAATGTGGAACGCCCGTTAAATGTCATGGATCAGTGGATGTTCCATTCAAGATTGTATGCAGCCGCAAGTTATGTGAAAACAAAAGAAAATCTTGATTTGATTCAACTTAATTCTTTCGGCTGCGGTCTTGACGCTGTTACCACAGATCAGGTTGCTGACATTTTAACCGGTTCTGATAAAATTTACACTTCTCTGAAAATAGATGAAGTGAATAACCTTGGTGCTGCCAGAATCCGTATTCGCTCCCTCCTTGCCGCCATCCGTGTCCGAGAAAATCGCAAGGAAAAAAGAACCCTTCACAAAGCATCCATTGAAAAAGTTCGATTTACGAAAGAAATGCGAAAAACTTATACCATTCTTTGCCCACAAATGTCTCCCATACATTTTGAATTTTTAGAGCCCGCATTTCGTTCCTACGGATATAAGCTAAAAGTACTTCCAACGGACAATAAACATGCCATTGATACGGGGCTGAAATATGTCAATAATGATGCTTGTTATCCATCTCTTATTGTAGTTGGTCAGATTATGGATGCTGTTTTATCGGGAGAATACGATACCGATCATTTGGCTGTTATCATTACCCAGACAGGTGGGGGATGCCGTGCTTCCAATTACATTGGTTTTATTAGACGAGCCTTAAAAAAAGCAGGTTATGCCCACGTCCCAGTTATTTCTTTAAACCTCAGTGGTTTGGAAGAGAATCCTGGATTTAAAATTACCCCACTTCTTGTCTTAAAGGGGCTTTATGGAATTGTATTTGGAGATATTTTTATGAAGTGTCTCTATCATATAAGACCTTATGAAAAAGTGGAAGGAGCCGCCAATGCATTACACGAAAAATGGGCAGTTGTCTGCAAAAAATTTCTGCAGAAATCCTATCCTTCAAGACATGAATTTCGAAAGATCTGCAAAGGCATTATCGAAGACTACGATCAGATGGAAGTGGTTGAAATAAAAAAACCACGTGTTGGAATCGTCGGTGAAATTCTTGTAAAATTTTTGCCCGCTGCCAACAATCACCTTGTGGATCTTTTGGAAGCAGAAGGTGCAGAAGCTGTGGTTCCCGATCTACTTGATTTCTTTATGTATTGTTTTTACAATCAAAACTTCAAAGCTTCTCATCTTGGAGTTAAAAAATCAAAAGCCTTCCTTGGAAATCTTGGTATTTTACTCCTAGAATGGTTTCGCGCTCCTGCTTCAAAAGCGTTTGATTGCAGTTTACATTTTAGTGCACCACCAAAGATTACAAAACTTGCAGATATGGCTTCTGAAATTGTCTCTATTGGTAATCAAACTGGAGAAGGATGGTTTTTGACAGGAGAAATGCTAGAACTCATTAAATCTGGCACACCGAATATTGTGTGTACACAACCTTTTGCCTGCCTTCCAAATCATGTTGTCGGAAAAGGTGTTATAAAAGAATTACGCAGAAAACATCCTGGGGCAAATATCGTTGCAATTGATTTTGATCCTGGTGCCAGCGAAGTAAATCAGTTAAATCGTCTAAAATTAATGCTATCTACCGCAAACAAAAATCTTGATTCTATTGCTGACTAAAGTAAGATAACCCTTGCAGGCAAACAGGCATCACCCATAACAATTTTTTAATACCGAAATGAAAAATCGGAGTGGTCCCAATCTGACATACTCCGATTTTTACATGTTCTGTTAGATTAATCAAAAATTTATCGATCTGCAATACTCCCTCCGATTACGTAAGCGCCAACTAGAATTTCACAGATTGAACCCCCACGCAGCAATCCTGAAGCATAGAATTCTACTTTACCACAAAAAGTTCAAAATATCTCGAGGTGTTTTTGCCAGTAATTCTGCCCCTGCATCTACAAGTTCTTTTTTTGTACCATATCCATATTCTACACCCATAGAATGAACCCCTGACTGTTTCGCACCAATCATATCATAACTGGTATCTCCAATCATTAATATATGTTCTCGTTGTGTACAGTTACATTGTTCAAGAACATATTCTATTACTTCTGATTTTTTGGTTCTTGTTAAATCCATGTAGGACCCACCAATAAAATCAAAATACTGAGAAAGTCCAATATGTTCCAAAACAATATGAGCCAAATGTTCTGGTTTTGATGTAGCAACAAGCAACTGATATCCCTTATTTTTTAGTGTTTGAAGTACTTCTGGAATTCCCTCATAAACCGTATTTTCGAAAATTCCTTTTTCCACATAATATTCTCGAAAATGCTCTACCGCATTTTTACTTTCTTCTTCTGAAAATCCGCAAAATAGTTCAAATTGTTTTGCAAGTGGGGGACCTACAAAACTTCGTAATTGTGAAATATCCTCAACTTCCATTCCATATTTTTTCAACGCGTGTTGAACCGAATTCATAATTCCTGGTCCTGAATCTGTCAATGTACCATCTAGGTCAAATAACACTGTTTCTATATTCATCTTAAAAACTCCTAATCTGATCTTCCTCTTCATTTTGTGTGTTTATGATTTTTCGAATTACGACATAATATCCAAAATCATCTCTTACTTTTACATAAACTCGGTCATTTACCTTATGTCCCATGATTGCTTTTCCTATAGGAGACTCTATACTAATCCGTCCGTTTACAGAACTTCCTCTTACAGAAGTAACAAGACGGTATGTTTCTACTTCATCGTCATCCTCAAAATAAAGTTCTACCGTATTGTTCATACCTACTTCATCTGATTTTGATGCATCTTCTACTATAACAGCCGTTTTTAACATTCTTTCTAAATACCTGATACGACTTTCATTTTTGTTTTTTTCTTTTTTAGCTGCATGGTATTCGAAATTTTCACTCAAATCTCCATGCGCCCTTGCTTCTTTGACGGCTTCTATGAGTTCTTTTCGAACAACGACTTTGCGATGTTCAATTTCTTCTTCTATCTTTTTGTAATCACTTTTTGTTAATTTTTCACTCATAATATTGACTTCCTTTTAATAACAAGAAAGTTTTGGCAGGAACCCCTACCAAAACTTCCTGTTCCGATTTTATATTTCACCTATTTAATAATTAAGGATTTTCCTGTCATTTCTTTTGGCTGTTCCATGCCCATAAGTTCAATCAATGTAGGCGCGATGTCCGCAAGGCATCCACCTTCTCTTAATTTATAAGATGGGTCTGCATTTACCAGAATAAATGGAACTGGATTTGTCGTGTGAGCTGTAAATGGCTCTCCAGTTTCTCCGTCAATTAACTGTTCTGCATTTCCATGGTCTGCACAAATGAACATCTGTCCATCGACTTCTTTAATCGCATCTACGACTCTTCCTACGCATTCATCTACTGCTTCCACCGCTTTAATAGCTGCCGCCTCAACTCCCGTATGTCCTACCATATCTGGGTTTGCAAAGTTGATAATAATGACATCATATTTATCAGACTTAATGGCATCCACAAGTTTATCACACACCTCAAATGCACTCATCTCTGGCTGAAGGTCATAAGTTGCAACCTTTGGAGATTTTACAAGGATACGATCTTCCCCTTTGTTTGGTTCTTCTACACCACCATTAAAGAAAAAGGTAACGTGTGCATATTTTTCTGTTTCTGCAATACGAGCCTGTGTCATATTATGATCAGCAAGGAACTGTCCAAATGTGTTCGTAATTTCTTCTTTTACGAATGCAACTTGTTTGTTTGGAATTGTAACATCATATTCTGTAAAGCATACAAACGTAGTTTTTATTCTCTCGCCTCTGTTAAATCCTGTAAATTCATCATCACAGAACGTTCTTGTGATTTCTCTTGCTCGATCCGGTCTAAAATTAAAGAAGATAATAGAATCGTGATCTTTAATTGTAGCAACTGGTGCACCGTCTTTTTCCACGACTGTTGGGAGCACAAATTCGTCTGTCTTCTCTGCATCATAAGAAGCCTGAATTCCTTCTGTAGCAGATGCTACTTTTTCGCCTTCTCCATTTGCCAATGCCTGATATGCTTTTTCTACACGGTCCCAACGATTGTCACGATCCATTGCGTAATAGCGTCCCATAAAGGATGCCACTTCACCTACACCGATTTCTTTCATTTTTTGTTCTAGCTTTTCTACATATTCTTTTCCAGAAGCTGGCGGAGTATCACGTCCATCAAGGAAACAATGTACATAGACTTTTTCAATCCCCTGACGTTTTGCAAGTTCAAGAAGTCCATAGATATGTTCAATGTGGCTATGTACACCACCATCGGAAACTAATCCAAACATATGAAGTGCAGAATCGTGTTCCTTTACATTTTCACACGCAGAAAGGAGTGCTTTATTTTCAAAGAAATCTCCATCTTGAATTGCCTTTGTAATCTTTGTAAGATCCTGATAAACAATTCGTCCTGCACCCATGTTTAAATGTCCAACTTCTGAATTTCCCATTTGTCCGTCTGGAAGTCCTACATGGAGGCCACTTGCATTTCCCTCTACAAAAGGATACTCCTTCATTAATCGATCCATAACCGGTGTATTTCCTAACGCAACTGCGTTTCCACAGTCATTGTTATTTAATCCATAACCATCTAATATCATTAATACAGTTGGTTTTTTACTCATTTTTAATCTCCTTCTCTTAAAAAAGAATACCACGAAAGAAGTACTTATCTTCCATTCTAATGAAGCATAAGACTGCCTTCGTGGTAATAGCTTTCTCCTGCCCCTATTGGGCTAGATTCATAGTTTATTATTTATAGTTTACGATTTTACCAAAGTCAGCCTTCAAAGATGCTCCACCTACAAGACCTCCATCGATGTCTTCCTGAGCGAACAACTCTGGTGCAGTAGCTGCATTTACAGATCCACCATACTGAATGCGAATCTCTGCTGCTGTTGCATCATCATAAATTTCAGCGATGCAAGAACGAATCCCTGCGCAAACTTCCTGTGCCTGCTCTGTTGTAGCTGTTTTTCCTGTTCCAATAGCCCAGATTGGCTCATAAGCGATGACTGCTTTTTTTGCCTGATCTGCTGTTACATTCTGGAAACCAACTTTCACCTGCTGACGGATAAAGTCCATAGTAACACCCTGTTCTCTTTGCTCTAATGTTTCTCCACAGCACATAATTGGTGTAATACCATGTTCAAATGCTTTGATAACTTTTTTGTTTACATCTTCATTTGTTTCTCCGAAGTATTCTCTTCTTTCAGAGTGTCCTAATACTACGTATTTTACACCAGCATCTACAAGCATTTCTGGAGAAATTTCGCCTGTGTAAGCACCTTTTTCTTCGAAGTACATGTTTTCAGCACCAACTTGGATATTTGTTCCTTTTACAGCTTCTACAACTGGAACAATGTCAATTGCCGGTACACAAAATACAACATCAACTTCTTCATTTGCTACTAATGGTTTTAATTCTTCAACTAAAGCAACTGCTTCACTTGGAGTTTTATTCATTTTCCAGTTTCCTGCGATAATTTTTTTTCTTGCCATGATAAAAATTCTCCTTTATTTTATACGATTATTTCAGTATATCCATCTATATAAAATTCTTATAGATCGTTCGCTGCTGCTACACCTGGAAGTTCTTTTCCTTCAAGGAATTCCAAAGATGCTCCACCACCTGTAGAGATATGTGTCATTTTGTCTCCATATCCTAACTGGTTAACGGCTGCTGCTGAATCACCACCACCGATAATTGTTACAGCATCTGTTTCTGATAACGCTTCTGCAACTGCCTTTGTTCCTGCTGCAAATTTTGGCATTTCAAAACATCCCATTGGTCCATTCCATACAACAGTTTTTGCACTCTTTACTGCTTCTGCATAAAGTTCTGCTGTCTTAGGTCCGATATCAAGTCCCATCCAACCTTCTGGAATATCTTCACGACCAATTACTTTTACTTCTGCGTCATTTGAGAATTTATCAGCAATTACACTGTCAACTGGAAGAAGAAGTTTCACACCTTTTTCTTCTGCTTTTTTGATCATATCTGCTGCGTACTGTACATAATCTTCTTCAAGAAGAGAAGCTCCAACACTTTCTCCTTGTGCTTTAATGAACGTAAAGGTCATTCCACCACCAATGATCAATGTGTCCACTTTATCAAGAAGGTTTTCGATTACAGAAATTTTGCTTGAAACTTTTGCTCCACCAAGAATAGCAACAAATGGTCTTTCAGGATTTTCTACAGCATTTCCAAGGAAGTCAATTTCTTTTTGCATCAAATAACCAACTACAGCTGTATCAACAAACTGTGTTACACCAACATTTGAGCAATGTGCTCTATGAGCTGTACCAAATGCATCATTTACGAATACATCACATAAAGAAGCAAGGTCTTTGCTAAATGCTTCTCCATTCTTTGTTTCTTCTGCTCTGTAACGTGTGTTTTCAAGAAGAATCACTTCTCCGTCTTTCATAGCTTCTACTGCTGCTTTTGCATTTGGTCCTACTACTTCAGGATCTGCTGCAAATTTCACTTCTTGCCCAAGAAGCTCAGACAAACGAACAGCAACTGGTGCTAAAGAAAGTTCTGGCTTTGGCTCTCCTTTTGGTTTTCCAAGGTGTGAGCAAAGAATAATTTTCCCACCATCTGCAATTAATTTTTTAATGGTTGGAAGTGCTGCAACAAGACGGTTTTCATCTGTGATTTTTCCTTCTTGCAATGGTACGTTAAAGTCACATCTTACAAGAACTTTTTTTCCTTTTACATTGATATCATCTACTGATTTTTTGTTAAGCATGTGTTCTGCCTCCCGTTTTAAATTCTTTTTGTGTTTATCAAGAAAAAAGGGCCCGGTCCACTTTGAGACCGGACCCTTTCCTGAGTCTATTTTCAGAGGTCATCCTCCTCCATAAAACTATGGATTACAGTAATGTTCCGAAATGTTTGATTGTTCTTACCATCTGGCTTGTGTAAGAGTTTTCATTGTCATACCAAGATACAACCTGAACCTCTGTTGTTCCATTTTCAAGTGGAAGAGCCATTGTCTGTGTAGCATCAAATAATGAACCAAATCTCATACCTACGATATCGCTTGAAACGATCTGATCTTCATTGTATCCGAATGATTCGTTAGAAGCTGCTTTCATTGCTGCGTTGATTTCATCAACTGTAACGTTTCCTTCCACTACTGCTGTAAGGATTGTTGTAGATCCTGTTGGAGTTGGAACTCTCTGTGCAGAACCGATTAATTTTCCATCAAGTTCTGGAATAACAAGACCGATTGCTTTTGCTGCACCTGTTGAGTTAGGAACGATATTTACAGCTGCTGCACGTGATCTTCTTAAATCACCTTTTCTCTGTGGTCCATCAAGTGTCATCTGATCACCTGTGTAAGCGTGAATTGTGCACATGATACCAGATTTGATTGGTGCAAGATCATTTAAAGCTTTTGCCATTGGAGCTAAGCAGTTTGTTGTACAAGAAGCTGCTGAAATAATATTGTCTTCTTTTGTAAGTAATTCGTGGTTTACATTGTAAACGATTGTTGGAAGGTCTTTTCCTGCTGGTGCAGAAATAACAACTTTCTTTGCCCCTGCTTTGATGTGAGCTGCTGCTTTTTCTTTTGATGTATAGAAACCTGTACACTCAAGAACTACGTCTACACCGATTTCTCCCCATGGAAGTTCTTCAGCGTTAGCTTTTGCGTAAATTTTGATTTCTTTTCCATCAACTGTGATAGAATCTTCACCAGCTGTTACTTTGTCAGCTAATGCGTATCTTCCCTGTGTTGAATCGTATTTTAATAAGTGAGCTAACATACTAGGAGATGTTAAGTCGTTAATTGCAACTACTTCATATCCCTCTGCGCCAAACATCTGTCTGAATGCAAGACGTCCAATACGTCCGAAACCATTAATCGCTACTTTTACTGCCATGATTAATTCCTCCTAAAGTTTAAAAAAGTTATTAACTGTTACACAGCCATATATTGTGAAATCTTTGGCAGACTTGTGTCGCCTAGACTCATCAACTACGGTTAATTGTACTAAATTAAGGACAAAATTTCAAGTGAAATTTACGATTTTATGGAAGTTGCCGAAAAATCGGTTTTCTTCCATAAAATTCTGTATAATATTTGAATCCACATATTTTTAAAATGTGTGGCGCTTTTTCATATGCATATGCAATCTGTTCTGGGCTATGACCATCGGATCCAATGGTAAGAATTTCTCCCCCAAGTTCCTTGTATCGTTTTAAAACGTCCGGATGGGGATGACATGCACCTAGCCCATATTTATATCCAGACATATTCATTTCTATACCTTTTCCTTTGGAAATTACTGTTTTTAATATTTCATCAAGGACATCTGCATACTTTTTATAAGAATATTCTGCTGTTTTATTTTTCCCATATCTTGTTACATAATCAATGTGGCCAAGGACATCAAAATCATCGACGCTCTTTACATCCTCTAACATTTCTTCAAATGCCATCTGATACGCTTTGGAATCCCCATATGTTTGAAATATTTCTTGGTAGTATGGATCCATTCCTTTTACAATATGTAGCGAACCAATCACAAAATCAAACGGATGTTTTGTAACAAACTCTTTGTAAAATTTTCCAAGATGTTTCTGTAAGCCTATCTCTACGCCTATTTGGATCTGGATCTGGGTCCCATATTTTTTCTTCAATCTTTGTAATTCCTCAAAATATTGATCTGGATGGAATAAAAAAGCGCCTTCCCCTATTTCTCTATGAGCAGGGTAATCTTTATCGTAATGATCGGTAATACAAATCGATCGAAGCCCTTTTTGAATCGCTCCTTTAACCATCTCTTCTGGCAATGCAGTACTATCTGTAGAATAACTTGTATGCATATGAAAATCACTAGAAATCATAAAATTGTTCCACCACCTAATACATATTCTCCCTCATAAAAGACAACTGCCTGTCCTGGTGTGACCGCACGCTGTGGTTCGTCAAATGTACACAACACCTCATCTTCTCCTGTCTTTTCAACGGTACACCAGCATCCTTTGTGATTGTAACGAATTTTTGTAAAAACATGAATTGGCTCTTTCAAGTCCTCGATTGCCATAAAATTCAACTGATTTGCTCGAAGACTGGTGGTCATAGACTCTTCCATAGTTCCTACCACTACCTCATTTGTTTCTGGGCGTATTTCAAGCACAAATACAGGATAACCAAGGGCTAACCCTAATCCCTTTCTTTGCCCAACTGTATAATGTGTAATCCCTTTGTGTTTTCCGAGGATTTTCCCATCCGTTGTCACAAAATTTCCCTGTGGTATTTTGACATCTATATAGTCTTCAATAAAGGAAGCGTAGTCCCCATCTGGAACAAAACAGATATCTTGACTATCCGGCTTTGAAGCAACTTTGATGTTGATTTTTTCTGCAATATTTCTAATTTGATCTTTGCTGTATTCTCCTACTGGCATCAAAGTTTTCTTTAATTGCTCTTGAGTGAGATTATAAAGTGCATAGGTTTGATCCTTAGCAAGCGTAGCGGAACGTCGGATCGCATATCTACCATTTTCCAGTTGTTCTACTCTGGCATAATGTCCTGTAGCAATATAATCTGCTCCTATAGAAAGGCTCCTTGCAAGTAAGGATTCCCATTTCACATAACGATTACAGGCAATACAAGGATTTGGGGTTTTTCCATGTAAATACGAATCTGCAAAGTAATCCATTACACATGCTTTAAATTCCTTCTTGAAATTCATGACATAGTACGGAATGCCCAGCTGTGCCGCAACTCTTCTAGCATCTTCCACCGCACTTAATCCACAGCATCCGCCATTTTCTTCCTGAACTTCTTCTTCCTCATCCTGCCAGATTTGCATTGTCACCCCAATTACATCGTACCCTTGCTCCTTGAGCAAATATGCCGCCACAGAAGAATCAACGCCGCCTGACATCCCTACTACAACTTTTTTACTCATTAATATTCCTCTTCCTCTTCTTCCTCTTCATGAATATCACTTTTTGGTTTTTTTAATCCTTCAATCTCGATTCCTTGCTTTTGTGCATAATCCCAAAGTGCTGCATGGATTGCTTCTTCTGCCAGTAATGAACAGTGGACTTTCACCGGTGGAAGTCCATCTAATGCCTCCATTACTGCTTTGTTTGTAATTTTCATTGCTTCTTGAATACTTTTTCCCTTTACAAGTTCTGTTGCCATACTGCTTGTTGCAACCGCTGCTCCACATCCGTATGTCTTAAATTTTACATCTCTAATGGTCTGATTTTCATCAATGTCAAGATACATTCTCATAATATCTCCACATTTTGCATTTCCGACAGTTCCAATCCCACTTGCATTTTCAATCTCCCCTACATTTCTTGGGTGTTCAAAATGATCCATCACTTTTTCTGTATACATAATTTATTTCCTCCTGATTCCATCTAACGTTTTTCTTGTTTCCTTATAAAATCCTCATATAATGGGGACATTTTTCTTAATTTTATGACAATTTCTTCCAGAGAAGAAACAACGTAATCAAGCTCTTCTTTTGTTGTTTCTTCACTCAGTGTAAGACGAAGAGATCCATGTGCAATCTCATGAGGTAACCCAATTGCCAGAAGCACGTGCGACGGATCCAAGGATCCTGATGTACATGCGGAACCACTGGATGCACAAATTCCTTTCATATCTAACATGATAAGTAAAGACTCTCCTTCTACAAATTGAAAGCTGAAATTCACATTGTTTGGAAGTCGTTTTTGGCGATCTCCGTTTAAGTGACAATAAGGAATTCTCTTTTCAATCTGCTCTATCAGATAATCTCTTAGCTCTATTTCTTTTGCAATTCGCTCTTCTAAAGAAGTATACGCCAATTCCACTGCTTTTCCAAACCCTACAATTCCCGGAACATTTTCTGTTCCTGCACGGCGTTTTCTCTCCTGGGCGCCTCCATGGATAAAGGAACGAATTTTTACCCCTTTTCTTATATAGAGAAATCCGATGCCTTTTGGTCCATTTAATTTATGTCCACTCGCACTTAACATATCTATATGACATTTCTCTACATCAATTGGAAGATGTCCGAATGCTTGTACTGCATCTGTGTGGAATAAAATCCCCTGTTCATGGGCAATCTTTCCGATTTCCTGTACCGGCTGAATGGAACCGATCTCATTGTTTGCAAACATAATAGAAATTAAGATTGTATCTTTACGAATCGCTTTTTTTAATTCTTCTAACTTTACAATTCCATTCTCATCCACATCAAGGTATGTGACTTCATACCCCTTTTTTTCTAGATACTCACATGTATGCAATACCGCGTGATGTTCTATTTTTGTTGTAATGATATGTTTTCCTTTTTTTTCATAAGCTTCCACTGTAGCTTTTATTGCCCAGTTATCTGCTTCTGATCCTCCAGCTGTAAAATAAATCTCCTCTGCATTCGCATGGATGGCATTTGCAATTTTTTCTCTTTGACATGCAATCACCTCTTTATTCTCGGCAGAAAATGAATATATACTGGATGGATTTCCATAAAATTCCGTAAAATACGGTATCATTGCTTCAACAACCTCTGGTGCTGTTTTGGTCGTAGCTGCATTATCTAAATAAATTATTTTATCCATTTTAGTCCTCCTACATCTAATTCTGACAGTTTCTTGCTTCTGATTGTTCTGGACAACATAGCTTCTTGCTTTCGGCAACAATCTTATCTAACATCATCTCGTCTACTGTCTGATTAATACTTTCATTGATCTTCTGCCATACATATTTCGTCACACAATTGTCTGCTGAACTGCATCCTTGCTCCGCTTTTAATCCCGGGCACTCTACGGGCTCTAGATTTCCTTCTAACGCCCTTAAGATATCTCCAACTGAAATTTCACTCAATTCTTTTGCTAACACATATCCTCCGCCCGCTCCGCGGATACTTTTTATAAAGCCGGCTTTTTTTAACTTTGACATAAGCTGTTCCAAATACCGCTCAGAAATCCCCTGTCTTTCTGAAATGCTTATAATTGATACTGGCTCTTTTGTACTATATTGAGCCAAGTCTATCATGGCTCGCAAGCCATATCTTCCCTTTGTTGATAACTTCAATTTGTCACCTTCTTAATCTATCTTATTAATTCCTACTAAAACACTAGGATTTATTTCCTTTTGTAGAATACCACCTACATATGGTTCTGTCAAGAACCAACTTCGAATATGTTAGTAAAAATATCTATGTTGTGAGGATTATAACTCGTGTCACTGAAAAACACTCTTATTCGCGGAACATTTTTGCTTACTTTTTCAAATTTTTTCTGCCGTTTTCTTGGGTTCTTTTACCGTATTTTTTTAAGCCATACTTTTGGCGAAGAGGGAGTAGGATTATATCAGCTTATCTTTCCCATCTACACGTTTTGTTTCGCTCTTACTTCCTCTGGATTGGAATCAGCAATTTCACGTTGTGTAGCTCAAAAGTATGCGCAAGGGAAAAAAAAGGAAGCCATCCACTCTTTACAAGCCGGGCTCACTATCAGCTTTTCTCTATCCCTTTTGTGCCTGTTTATGCTTCAGCAAAATTCCACTTACATCGCCACCTATCTACTACATGATTCTAGATGTATCCCGTTAATTACCATCTTATCTTACGCCATTCCATTTGCTTCCATACATAGTTGTATCATGGGATACTGTTACGGTATACAAAACGCTAAGATTCCTGCTTTTTCGCAAATCATTGATCCCATTGTCCGAATTACTACTGTTTTTTTTCTTTGTTATTTTTTTGCAAATACTTCCGTTCGTACCCCAATCTTATTTACCGTTGTAGGGTTGATCACAGGAGAAATTGCTTCAGCCCTCCTTTCTATTTTGCAACTAACTCACTCCTCCGATCAGTTTCCTAGTCGACCTTCTTTTTCTGCAATGATGAAACAATTCAAAGAATTGATTCCACTTTCTCTTCCCCTTACTCTAAATCGAATCATTCTTTCTTTTCTAACAACAGTTGAAGGGGTTTCTATTCCCTCTAGACTTCAATTATACGGATGTAGCGTGAAAGAATCTCTTAGTTTATACGGGGTACTAACAGGAATGGCACTTCCTTGTATTCTATTTCCTTCTGCAATTACAAATTCTCTCGCTTCTCTTTTAATGCCTGAAATTGCAAGTTGCCAAGCGAATAGAAATCACACAAAACTTCACACACTTGTTGTTAAATCTTTAAGTTCTTGTTTTCTTCTTGGACTTATTTGTTGTCTTTTCTATCTACTATTTGGTCCTTTTATTGGATCCTTCTTATTCAAAAGCGAAACAGCCGGAAAATTTATTATAACCCTCGCATGGATCTGTCCTTTTCTCTATCTTAATACTACACTCCTTAGTATTCTTAATGGACTTGGGAAGGTGTCCATTACATTCCTTATAAATTCCGCCGGACTATCTATCCGTATTCTAGGTGTGTTCATCGGAATCCCTAGTCATGGAATGAAAGGCTATTTACACGGTTTACTATTGAGCCAGCTTTTTATTACAATTTTGGCATGTTTTTCTTTAGTTTTCTATCTCAAATCTCACCAAGAAAACTCACACGTGGTTACGCATTAAAAGCACCTGGCGAAATACCAGGTGCTTTCTTATGCTCTTTTTATATCATAGGTAAAACTCTCTTCATGATCATAGGATTCACATACAATTCAAGCACAATACCGATCCCCATTGCTAAACATACAAACAGAGCCTTTTGGATGTTCCATCTTGTTTTAGGATAAGTATATCCGTACCAGATCACTACAAAATAAGCGGGGAGGTAACATAAAATCTGAGGAAACACTGCCCCGAAACACGCAATACATCCTAACATCCCCTTTTCAATCGTTGCAATGCTAAGTAACATTCCACAGGAAAAGCCCGTCCATATGGCACACAATGCAGTAGAAAGTTTTCGAAATTTTGTGAAGACCAGACACAATAATAAAAGAAACGGAACAGCTCTCATTCGGATTAAATAAAAGATAAATTCCTCCGCAATAATTTTTGTATCTTGGTAAACACTAAGCACATGATCCCCAAAAATTTCTACCCCTGAATCATATCTTTTTACAAGAAAATTAACATACGCGATTCCTATAAAAAAGCCCAGCATATAAAGAGCAGCTAACTGCTTCTTTGAATGAAGTATCTTCACAGGCATTCCTCCTATCGTTAAGATATTTCATTATATGCTGGGGGCATTTATTTATGCTTTTTTCCCATATTTTGCATCGTATGCAAGAAGGGCTGAGATCGTCTTTGCATCTTCAATCTGTCCTGTAAAGATTTTTTCTTTGAGTTCCTCTATCGTATAAGCTTTTAAATCAATAAATTCATCCTCATCGAGATTTTGTTTGGATCGAATCAGATTTCTTGCCACATAAACTTCAATTCTTTCATTGCAAAATGCAACTGTAGTTCTTAATGTGATCAACCATTCTAACTGTTCACTTCGAAATCCAGTTTCTTCCTCCAATTCTCTGGATGCACAAGTCATCCCCGGTTCATCTACTTCATTTAATGCTCCGGCTGGTATTTCAAGCGTATATCGATCCAAAGCATTTCTGAACTGCTTTACCATTAAAATCTTTCCATCTTCCGTCACTGGAACAACTGCCGCTGCACCCTTATGGGAAAGAAAATCCCACACCACCGTGTGATCACCATTGATCTCCATGGTATCTTGATAAAATTCCAATATTTTTCCTTTAAATTTTAGTTCTCTTTTTATTCGTCTAATCTGCTCACTCATAAGCGTATCTCCTTCCTACATACAAATATACAAAGAGCTGCCGCTTAAAAGCGACAGCTCAACTGTTTTATTTTGCGTAATCTGTAACTCGTGATTCACGAATTACATTTACTTTGATTTGACCTGGATATTCCAATTCAAATTCAATCTGTTTCGCAATCTCTCTGGCCATAAGTACCATATCATCATCAGATACCTGTTCCGGAACTACCATTACTCGAATCTCTCTACCCGCCTGAATAGCAAAAGATTTTTCAACCCCTTTAAACTGGTTTGAAATTTCCTCTAATTGTTTTAATCTGTTTGTGTATGTTTCGATTGTTTCTCTTCTCGCACCTGGTCTAGCAGCTGAGATTGTATCAGCAGCCTGTACCACACATGCAATCAGTGTTTGTGGCTCCACATCTCCGTGGTGTGCTTCCACTGCATTGATCACAGTTGCAGATTCTTTGTATTTTCTACAAAGATCCGAACCTATCTGGATATGAGATCCTTCTACATCATGATCAATAGATTTTCCAATATCATGAAGAAGACCAGCTCGTTTTGCCATTCTAACATCAAGCCCGATTTCCCCAGCAAGAAGTCCTGACAACTGTGCAACTTCGATCGAATGTTTCAACGCATTTTGCCCATAACTTGTCCGAAACTTCATACGTCCTAAAAGACGAATAAGTTCTGGATGGATTCCAGGAACGCCAACTTCAATGGCTGCCGCTTCTCCTTCTTCTCTGATCATTGTTTCCACTTCTTTTTGTGCTTTCTCTACCATTTCTTCGATTCTGGCAGGATGGATACGACCATCAACAATCAGACGTTCGAGCGCAATTCTTGCAATCTCCCTTCTAATTGGATCAAATCCAGACAAAACAACAGCTTCCGGTGTGTCATCAATGATAAGTTCGACACCTGTCAATGTTTCGAGCGTTCTGATATTTCTTCCCTCTCGACCAATAATGCGTCCTTTCATCTCATCACTTGGGAGCTGTACTACAGAAATAGTTGTTTCAGCAACATGATCCGCCGCACATCTTTGTATTGCGCCAACAACATATTCTTTCGCTTTTTTATCAGCTTCACTCTTTGCCTGCGCTTCCAACTCGCGTACCATCTTTGCAGTATCATGTTTTACATCATCTTCAACAGTTTTCAACAGATATTCTTTTGCTTGTTCGGAGGTAAGTCCTGAGATTCTTTCTAGTTCCTGTACTCTTTTTTGGCTAAGTTCTTCAACCTTGGCTTCTCGCTGCTTTAGCTGCTCTTCTTTTGCGGTAAATTTTACTTCACGTTGCTCAATGGCTTCAGATCTCTTGTCAACAGATTCCTCTTTGGCAAGAACTCTCTTTTCATAACGCTGCAGCTCAGATCTTCTTTCTTTTGACTCTTTCTCCAGTTCATTCTTTGTCCGTATAGACTCTTCTTTCACTTCTAAAAGAGCTTCTTTCTTTGTAGTCTCAGCTGTCTTTACAGCATCATCAATTATCTCTCTTGCTCTTGCTTCCACATTGCCAATCTTAGAATCAGCATTTTTCTTTAAAGCAGAAACTGTTACAAAATGAGTGATAACAGAAGCTATAATAGCGAGGGCTATGCAAATAATAATATTCAGCACAGGAGCACCTCCTTATTCAATTTTCTTTTTATGTATTTTGCAATACAACACTTAAATTTTATACTGTTTTCACAATTATGTCAAGCATTCTCCCTACAATCTTGTATCACCTGACGGATATCTTCATATCGAAAACCTTTTCTAGCCAAATACCCATAAATTTTCTGCAATTCTTCTTCGGAAGCCGAAATTGGATCAACCTTTTTTTTAACGAAAAGTTTCTTAATCGCCTCTTTTTCTTCCCCTTTACCATAGCACTCTTCCATGGCTGAATGTAGTAGTTCTGTCGAAATCCCCTTTTGTCTTAACAGTGCCCCTATTTCTCTTTTGCTTTTCTGCCCTTGTCTTCCTCTGATAAAATTCACTGCATAGCGATGATCATCTATATAACCAAAAGACTTCACATATTCCATTGCTTTTTCAATTATTTCATTTGGATATAAATTCTGCTGTAATTTTTCTTCTAGTTGAGACCATGTCCAATCTTTCATTTCAAGCAAATGCATCGCTCTTAGTTTTGCACGTTTTAACAACACTTTATTTAAGATTTCATCATACTCTTCCTCGCTAAGAATCGCCCCCTCTTTGATTCCATAACGGGCAAGTTCGCCTTTGTATAAAACAAAAGCGAACTTCTCTTCTAAAAATATTTTACTTTTGGTCTTTGTAATAGGTTCTATTTTTGTCACTAGCATAACTACACCGACTATCGTTCCTCTTTATTGTCAACTTTCTTGGTAAGCTTTAATTCATCCGAAACGGCTTCTTCCTTTTCCTCGCCCATATGATAATGCGCTCTTACCTTTCGATCCAATTCCTCCATTAATTCTGGATGCTCCGATAAATATGTCTTAGCATTTTCTCTTCCCTGACCGATTTTCTCTCCTTCGTATGCATACCATGCACCACTCTTCTTAACTGCGTCAATGGACACGGCTAGGTCGAGAATATCTCCTTCTTTGGAAATTCCTTTTCCGAACATAATATCAAATTCTGCTTCTTTAAATGGTGGTGCGATTTTATTTTTAACAATCTTAATGCGAGTACGGTTTCCGACCATCTCCCCATTTTGTTTTAACGTTTCAATTCGTCTGACATCCATACGTACCGATGCGTAAAACTTCAATGCACGCCCACCTGTAGTCGTCTCAGGATTTCCAAACATGACCCCTACTTTCTCTCGAAGCTGGTTGATAAAAATAACAACACAATTTGACTTGCTAATAACAGGTGTCAGCTTTCTAAGCGCCTGGGACATCAATCTTGCCTGAAGACCAACATGGCTGTCTCCCATATCTCCTTCTATCTCCTGACGTGGAACCAGTGCTGCAACTGAGTCAATAACAATAATATCCATAGCGCCGGAGCGAACCATCGTCTCTGCAATTTCAAGTGCTTGATCCCCACTATCTGGCTGTGAAATGTACAATTCATCAATATCCACCCCGATGCTTTTTGCGTAAACTGGATCCAGTGCGTGCTCCGCATCAATAAACCCAGCAATTCCGCCTCTTTTTTGAACTTCTGCTATCATGTGCAATGTAACTGTAGTCTTACCACTTGATTCTGGACCATAAACTTCGATCACACGTCCCTTTGGAACCCCTCCAAGTCCAAGAGCAAGATCTAGGCTTAAACATCCTGTAGGCACCGTCTCAACTGCTACGGTCGCACCTGGATCTCCAAGTTTCATAACTGCTCCTTTTCCAAAATCTTTCTCTAATTTTGCAATCGCTGCATCTAGCGCCTTCTTTTTCTCTTCGTTATTATTTGCCATTGAAACAATCTCCTTTTCGTACCCGAACAACTGTTCGTATCTCATGGTTATTATAGTAGTATACTTCATATAAATTGTCAACTGTTTTTTGTGTTTTGTTTATGCATACATACGCATCACTACCTATCTTTTTATTGTTTACCTGCGTTCTTTAGCGATCTGCCTTGATTTGATTATAGAATGAATAGATTTGATTCATTGTCTTCTTATTTTATCACACATTCACTCTTTTTTCCATAAGAAAAACCGACAAGATTTTGTCCTGTCGGCTTTGCAAACTTATTCTTTTATTTTGAGAACAACCTCTCCTTGTTTTTTGTAGATTGAATGAGATGGAACGCATCCACGTACAGATGAAAGTGGATAGATATTTGAGCATTTTCCAACAACCGTTCCTGGATTTAAAATACTTCCACATCCTACTTCTACTTCATCTCCAATCATGGCTCCAAATTTTTTTATGCCTGTTTCAATGTTTCCTTCTCCGGATTTTACAACAACTAATTTCTTATCAGATTTCACATTGGATGTAATAGATCCCGCACCCATATGCGCTTTGTATCCAAGAATCGAATCTCCTACGTAGTTGTAATGAGGCACCTGAACTTTATTGAAAAGAATGACATTTTTAAGTTCTGTAGAGTTTCCAACAACAGCGCCTTCTCCCACAATTGCATTTCCACGAATAAATGCACAATGTCTTACTTCTGCATATTTCCCGATAATTGCCGGTCCATGGATATATGCAGTAGGTGCGACAGTTGCTGTGCGTGCAACCCAAACATCTTCTCCTATTTTTTCATATTCCTCTTCCTCTAAGGTTGCCCCTAATTTCAGAATAAACTCGCTGATTTTTGAAAGAACTTCCCATGGATAAGTCACTCCTTCAAACAAATCTTTTGCCATAGTTTCCTCTAGTGTGTATAATTCTTTAACTGTGATATCTGCCATGTTATTTTTCCTTTCTGCTATTTTTTTTCTTGCCTGTCACCTGCGTTTTTTTATAATACTGCGCGGCATGGTCATATAGTGTTCTTAATTGGTACTGATTATTCAAAACTTTTACCTTATTCGTATGTCCTTCTACGAATTTTGTTAGTTTTTCCATATACTCTTCTGCCGTAATCTGACCTTCTGCCACATAATTAAGTCCCTTTTCCCAACTTGCTGTCAGCTCTGGATTTAACAAAGATCGAATGGAATGACCAACCACATCAAATATCATTTCTCCTAAGAGAGATGGGGTAATTACTTGTGTTTTTTTGTTCAATTCCAAATATCGAATCTGTACAAGTTTTTTTAAGATTCCTGCTCTTGTTGCACTGGTTCCTATTCCACACCCCTTAATTTGCGCTCGCAGTTCTTCATCTTCGATCAACTGTCCTGCATTTTCCATTGCAAGAATAATCGAACCCGAATTATAGCGCTTGGGCGGAGAAGTTTCTCCTTCTTTGATTTCTAGCTTTTGTACCGATAGCTGCATTCCTTTTCTTAATTTTTGAATCTGTTCAAAAAATGCTTTATCTGTACTTTGTGCCCCATTTTCTCCCGATACTTTCAAAAAACCTTCTTCTGCAAGTATTTTAAAATTTGAGAAAAAACTTTCTGTACGTACTTTTGTCACTACGGAAATCTTCTGGTATATGGCCGCAGGATAAAAGATCCCTAAAAATCGTCTTACAATGCAATCATATACGTTTCTCCCCAATGTGGATACAGATTTTAGTGCGCCAAATCCCTGTCCGGTTGGAATAATAGCATAATGGTCTGTAATTTGTTTATCGTTGACATATCTCGTTTTTGCTAACCCCTTGTGACTTCCAAAAGAAACAATTTCTTGAAGGTATGGTATCGCTGGCTGATAATTCATAAGACCATTTAGATTTTTAGAGATCTCCTTTGCAACCGCGGTGGAAAGTACTCTGGCATCTGTCCTTGGATAAGTCACCAGTTTCTTTTCGTACAGTTCTTGTACAATACGAAGCGTTTCATCCGGGCTAATTTTAAATCGTTTGGAACATTCATTTTGCAATTCTGCTAAATTGTAAAGAAGGGGAGGATTTTTCTTTTCTTTCTTCTTTTCGATAGAAGTAATCTGACCGATCAGTGGAGACTCCTCTTCTAAGTAAGAAATCAATTCTTCCGCTTTCTCCCTTTTTTTGAAACCATTTTCTTTATATAGCTCCAACGATTGAGCATAATTTGATTCTTGTGTAACCCTCCACTCTCCTTCAAACGTATTTTCTCCCGCTTCTATTGTCGAAAGCACTCGGTAAAAAGGAGTTTTCACAAAGTCACGAATTTCTCGTTCTCTCCTTACAACCATTCCTAACACGCAGGTCATTACTCGCCCTACCGAAATAGACGCATATTTTGTGTGAAGATAACTTGAAATACTTTCCCCATATTTTAATGTAAGAAGACGAGAAAAATTGATTCCCATCAAGTAATCTTCTTTCGCTCTTAAGTAGGCGGAATCACTTAAAGCATCGTAAGTTGATAAGTCCTGTGCTTCTTGAATTCCTCTTAGAATCTCTTCCTCTGTCTGTGAATCAATCCAAACTCTTTTGCGAATCTTTCCTTCTACATGTGCTTCTTGTTCCACCAAGCGATAAATATATTCTCCTTCTCTTCCTGAGTCTGTGCACACATAAATGGTATCCACATCTTCTCTTGTCAAAATTTTTTTTACAATTTCAAATTGTTTTGAAACATCTTGAATTACTTCATATTTAAATTTCTCCGGCAAAAACGGAAGTGTTTGAAGATTCCAACGTTTTAAAGCTGGGTCATAAGCTTCTGGATAACTCATGGTAATCAAATGACCAACGCACCATGTCACAATGGCCTCTTTTGATTCTAGAAATCCATCTTGTCGTTTTGTGTTTAATTTTAATGCTTTTGCGAATTCCTGAGCCACACTTGGCTTTTCCGCAATATAAACAGACTTTCCCATAAATCTTTTGTCACCTTATTTTTCTACACGGAAGCGAAATACCGTTGTTGTATGATATGCCTGATTGGCTTTACAAACTGGACTAATAAAATTTTCATGATGGATCGCATCTGGAAAATATTGTGTTTCAAAGCACACGGATGATCTTCTTTCATAGACACATCCTTCTTTTCCCTTTTCTGCTTCCAAAAAATTTGCCGTATAAATTTGCATTCCCGGAAGATCTGTAAAAATATCCATCACAATCTTGGATTGATCTCCTTTTACTTCCGCCACTTTTTTTAACATTCCATCATTTTTTAACACCCAATTATGATCATATCCGCATCCCAATACTGTTGCTTCGTAATTAGCATCTATTCCTGCTCCAATGCGGGTAAATGTCCGGAAATCCATCGGTGTCCCCGTCACTTCCACCAATTCCCCTGTTGGAATCGACTCTTCATCCGCTCTTGTAAAATAATCAGAATCAAGCCATAACCTATGCTTTTCAATGCTGCCACTTTGATGACCATTTAAATTGAAGTAGCTGTGATTTGTCATATTAATGATGGTATCTTTATCAGGAACAGCATAGTAATACATCTTTATTTCATTTTGCTCTGTCAATTCATATGTAACATGCATATCCAAATTTCCTGGAAATCCTTGATCCATATGGGGACTCTTTAATATAAAGGTTACCTTTGTGTCTGATTCTTGAACTTCCCAAAATCGTTTATTATAAAAATCATTCCCACTATGTAGATTGTTTTTTTCTCTCTCATTTTTTGTTAGTTCATATACCTGACCATTAATTTCAAAAGAGGCACCTGCAATCCGGTTGGCACATCTTCCAACAGGAGCTCCAAAAGAGGCGTTTCCTTCTTCATACCCTGTGACTGACTCATACCCTGTTACGACGTCTCTTAGTTCTTCTTGATAATCTGGTACTTGTACGCTTACCAGTGCCGCTCCATAATCTGTCATGGAAATCTTCATTCCCGCAGAATTTTCCAATGTATATAGACAAGCTTGTTTTCCATCTTTTGTAACTCCAAAACTTTGCCTTGTCAAATTTTTCATTTTTTCCTCCTACTCTGTACCTATGGCCTCCTTGTTTCCAAAGAAACATTTTCTATCATATACAATTTTGATTTAAAAATCAACGAAAAAACTTTTTTATTCGTTCTAGGAATGTTTTCTTTTGCTTTCCTTTATTTAGGGATTTTGCTCGAAGTGCTTCTTTCATAAAAAGTTCTTGTGAGTCTATGTTTCGCTCTCCTTTTGGTTTTCTTTGATAAGTGCCGTCACTTTGCATCACTCTCGCTTTTACATTATCCTGCAGCATAACCTGGAGACAATGTAGCAAGCGCTCTTTTATTTTTTTATCGTAGATCGGACATGCCACCTCCACACGTTTCTCGGTATTTCTTGTCATCATATCTGCAGATCCAATATAGATCTTCGCGTCATCTCCCTTTCCAAACACAAAAACTCTTGGATGTTCCAAATACCGCCCCACAATACTTGTGACTGTAAGATTTTCTGTTTGCTCTTTGATTCCAGGCAAAATACAGCAAATCCCTCTTACAATCAGATCAATTTTTACCCCTGCTCTAGAAGCTTCTGCTGTTTTTTTTATGAATTCTTTATCTGTAACAGAATTCATTTTCATAATAATTCGCCCTTCTTCCCCTTTTTTGATTTCCTCCTCCATAAGCTGTAATACTTTTTCTTTTAGACTTGTTGGCGACACGATCAAATAACGGTATCTTCCATCTAAATTTCCAATAGACATGTTTGTGAAAAAGAGTGCTGCATCTTCACCAATTGACTTATCCGCAGTCATAAACGAGAAATCTGTATACATTTTTGCAGTCTTTTCATTATAATTTCCAGTTCCAATCTGCGTGATATATTTGATTTCATTTTTACTTTTATATGTGATAAGACAAATTTTTGAATGTACTTTATATCCTTCGAAACCATAAATTACACGACACCCAGCTTCTTCCATTCGCTCTGACCATTCAATATTGTTTTGTTCGTCAAATCTTGCACGAAGCTCAATAAGAACGGTAACTTCTTTTCCATTTTCCGCAGCAGCACACAAATATTCAACTAATCTTGCCTTATTTGCCAAACGATAAATTGTAATCTTGATGGTAAGTACATTCGGATCAACCGATGCTTCTTTTAACAACTGCAAAAAAGGTTCCATGCTTTCATATGGATAAAACAGCAATACATCTTGCCGATTTAATTGTGCCATAACTTTTGAATTTGAAATTTGCATGGATGGCTGAGGAACAAAAATCGGATATGAAAGGTCTCTTTTTAACTGAGACGTAACCTTATCCGCCATAGAATAGATATATTTTAATTTCATAGGCATTTTTGTACGAAAAATACACTTTGGCGTAATTTTAAACTTCTCACAAAAATAAGTTTCCATTTTTTTATCTAGATCACGCGCCGTCTCTAGTCTGACAGCAGCCATACGTGTTCGTTTGTGAAGTGTTTCTTTCATCACAAATCGAAAATCTTCGTTGTCCGCATAGGCCTCATCATCCGGAGAAACATCTGCATTTCTTGTAACACAAATATAATTTTTATCTGAAACTTCGTACCGTTCAAACACCTTTTCTAAATACTCCATGATTACTTTTTCCATGCGGATATAACGAAGTCCCTGACCTGGTAAATATAAAATATCCGAAACAAACTGTGGAACCGGAACAATTCCTAGCATATTTTTATTCTCAATTTTCAAATTAGCGACTACGTATATTTCTTTGTTCAAAAGATGAGGAAATGGATGATTTGCATCCACAATCTGAGGAGAAAGAATAGGTAAGATTTGTTCCGTAAAGTAGTTCTTTACATATTTCTTTTCCTGTGGTTCTAGTTCTTTAAAGTCCAATCCACAGATTCCATACGGGCTCATTTTTTTCTTGATCTGTGTATAAGTCTTATCTCTTTCTTTATATAAGGGAGCCACCGCATCGTAAATGGCATTTAATTGTTCTGATGGTGTCATTCCAGAACGACTATCAACTGCTGTATCATCAACTGCTGCCATGTCATAAAGACTTCCAACTCTAATCATAAAGAATTCGTCAAGATTACTTGTAAAAATAGCTACAAATTTCATTCGTTCTAGCAGTGGAATACTTTCGTCTTGTGCTTCTTCCAAAACACGCTGATTGAATCTCAACCAGGATAATTCTCTATTTTGCGTATATTCAACTATCATTTTATCCATGAAATCGTCCTCCTGATCTTACTGTCAGTTACTATTATACGACGAATCTACATAATTCGAAACAAAAACTACTTATTTTTTTCGAAAACAACGGGAATCCTTGCCATTTAGACTTGTGTCTGTTAAGATAATTCTTGAACGATAAGCAACATCAACTATAAAAGGAGAAATTAACATGATCAGTGCAAATAATGTAACATTGCGCGTTGGAAAAAAAGCGTTATTTGAAGACGTTAATATTAAATTTACAGAAGGAAACTGCTACGGTATGATTGGCGCCAACGGAGCCGGAAAATCTACCTTCCTTAAAATTTTATCTGGGCAGCTTGAGCCTACACAAGGAGAAGTTGTCATCACACCTGGAGAGCGTCTTTCTTTCTTACAACAAGATCATTACAAATATGATGACTGCGTTGTTCTTGATACCGTTATCATGGGGAACGCCAGACTTTACGAAATTATGCAGGAAAAAGACGAAATCTATGCAAAAGAAGATTTCACAGATGAAGATGGAATTAAAGCAAGTGAACTAGAAGCCGAATTTGCTACTATGAATGGATGGGAAGCAGAATCTGATGCTGCCAACCTCTTAAATGGACTTGGAATCAGCACAGAGCTCCATGACAAATATTTACGAGACTTAACAGGAGCTGAGAAAGTCAAAGTTCTTCTTGCACAAGCACTTTTCGGAAATCCAGACATTCTTCTTCTTGACGAGCCTACCAACCACCTTGACCTTGATGCAATTGCCTGGTTGGAAGAATTCCTGATCAACTTTGAGAACACTGTTATTGTTGTGTCACATGACCGTTACTTCCTAAATAAAGTTTGTACACAGATTGCAGACATCGATTATGGGAAAATCCAACTTTACGCTGGAAACTACGATTTTTGGTATGAGTCAAGCCAGCTTCTTATTCGTCAAATGAAAGAAGCCAATAAGAAAAAAGAAGAAAAGATTAAAGAACTTCAAGAATTTATTTCTAGATTTAGCGCCAATGCTTCTAAATCAAAACAAGCCACTTCTAGAAAAAAAGCGCTTGAAAAAATTGAATTAGATGAAATCAAACCTTCTAGCCGAAAATACCCTTACATTGATTTTCGTCCAAACCGTGATATTGGAAATGAAGTTCTTTGCGTCGAAGGCCTTTCCAAAACAATTGACGGCGAAAAAATCTTAGATAATATTTCTTTCACATTAGGTCATGATGACAAAGTCGCCCTTGTAGGAGGAAACGAGCTTGCAAAAACTGTATTGTTTAAAATTCTAATTGGTGAGATGGAACCAGATGAAGGAACTTATAAATGGGGAATCACAACTTCTCAGGCTTATTTTCCTAAAGATTTCGGTGGCGAGTTTGACAATGACTACACCATTACAGAATGGCTGACTCAATATTCCGAAAACAAAGATGCCACTTATGTACGTGGATTTCTAGGAAGAATGCTTTTTGCAGGCGAAGACGGCGTAAAGCGTTTGAAAGTACTCTCTGGTGGAGAAAAAGTAAGATGCCTTCTTTCTAAAATGATGATTTCCGGAGCAAATGTTCTTCTTTTTGATGAACCTACCAACCACCTTGATATGGAATCCATTACCGCATTAAACAACGGAATGATTAAATTCTCCGGAGTGCTTCTTTTCTCTTCCCGTGATCATCAGATTGTTCAAACAACTGCCAATCGTATTATGGAAATCGTACCTGGTGGAAAGCTGATTGATAAGATCACAACTTATGACGAGTATCTTGCCAGTGATGAAATGGCTCGCAAAAGAGCTACTTATACCGTACAGACAGACGACGAAGATTAAATTTCATATTTCATTCAAAAAAACAGGAAAGACACCCTCTTTCCTGTTTTTGTATTAGTAGTAAATTTTTCCTTCTGATATAATTTTAGGAGTTCCATTTGTAACCTCTACTTCTGTCACAGAACAATTCTTTGGAACACCTTCTCCCCAAAACCCGGCTACACTGTCAATTCCTCTTATATGATTCAATATTGCCTTTAATGCAGCTCCATGGGTAGAAATTAAAATCGACTTGTTTTCTAATTCTTTGTTTTTGGAAAGATGATCGAAAAATCCTCCTACTCGTTCCAACAATTCTGGTACAGACTCTCCCCCTTCTGGTACTTTATAGTTTGCTGTATCCACGAAAAACTTGTGAAACTCATCTCCTCCAGGCTCTTTTCCATCCCCTTTAAAACAAATTCCTTCGGACACTCCAAAATTCATCTCTTGGATTAATGGTTCATCTATGATAGGTATTTCTCGCTCTCCAAGGACAATTTCCGCGGTTTCTTTTGCACGAATCAACGGACTTGTATATGCCAGATCGAATTTCGTATCCTTTAGTCCTTCATATGTCTTTTTTGCAAGATATCTTCCATAATCATTTAATGGAATATCCGTCCTTCCTTGTACTTTATGCTTCCGATTCCATGAAGTTTCCCCATGACGCAAAAAATATAGTTTCATTTCTTTTCCTCATTACTTTTTTTATTTTTTAACACCTCTGTACGAATATACCGAAACACTTCCTTTTCCCCTTTTTCTGAGAGCATTACCAGTAACTGTTCCAAAAGTTTTTTTGTATCTTCATGCATAAGATAGTCTCCCTTTCCACTTTCAAAATAAAGAAGCGGATCACTATCTTTATACGCAGTTCCTTTATATATTTTGCTTGCTGCAATGCGATCCAAAAACATTTCTACAACATAGCAAACCGGCATTTTCATCCCGATCATAGTTTTTGTTCCATTTGTTCCATAATCAATCCAATATTCATAGTGGTGTTTGTTACGCCCTTTATGATGAAGCCAAGCATAGGAGCAGCCTTTGTCTTCGCGTTCCGCATTATTGGGGCTTCTTGTACCTTGGTAGTACTTGCAACCAACTTTAAATTCACTCCAGCTATACTTCGAAAGATCGTGAAGGATTCCTTGTTTATATAATCCTACTTGAAAACATTCTTTCATTACAAGTATTTTATGCTTTGTAATCGTTTGAAAATGGAAGATCGCTTTTTTTAGACTCAACGACTTTCTCCTTTTCTTTCTCTCCTGTTTGATTTATATGCTCACCCATTCTATCTTTGAGGATAAACTCTGCTTTTTTCCCTACTAAAAGTGCAATGCTCCTTGGGCGAAGCTCAATAGACTTTTGTTCCTCTAGCACGACTTCTGTTTCTATTGCATCTGTTGTATCTAAAATAAGACACCATTTTTTATGGTCTTTCAATTGCGGAAGGGCAAACACATGGGTTTCCCAGTGCATGTTATAAGCAATAAAACAATCAACATCTCCAACTTCTGTCCCAGAATACAATACCCCTAATTGGCGACTAGAAATATCTCCCGGCGTAACCCACGCACTTTCTCCATGGTAAGAAATATCTGGAATACCACAAGCAAATTTGTCTATACCTAGAAGCTTTTCTTCTCTATGAAGCACTTTATGTAACTTTCGAAAAGCAATAAGTTTCTTTACATATTCAAATAACTCCTCATGATTTTTGCATTTGCTCCAGTCAAGCCATGATAATTCATTATCCTGACAATATACATTATTATTTCCTTTCTGCGAGTTTCCAAACTCATCTCCTGCCAATATACAAGGGGTTCCCTGAGCCATCAGCAAAAGAAAGAATGCATTGTATACTTGTTTTTTTCTAAACGCCAAAATTGATTTTTTTCTTGTAGGTCCTTCCACTCCACAATTCCAACTATAGTTGTAACGTGGTCCATCCTGATTTTGTTCACCGTTCGCTTCATTATGTCTTGCATCATAAGAAACAAGATCATTTAATGTAAATCCTGTATGACCCGTAATATAGTTGTAACATCCATCTTCTTTGGTATTATGACGGATTGCTTCTATAACATCGTAAACCATTCCCTCGTCTCCCTTTAGAAAGCGACGCATGGTGTTTTGGAACGTATCTTCTTTTTTTATTAATTTACTCCCTTTTAAAAATGGATCCCTGGAAATCATTTCCCAAGAAACTCGATATGGATTTATGATAAAACCATCCACATGGTACTCCATTATATAAAATCTCAAACACTCTACCACTAGCTGTGGAAGTACCCCCTCCTCAAATGGCATTTCCAAAATCACTTCGATTCCTGCTTTGTGACAAGAATATATCATTTCCTTTAATTCGTCTGACACATTGCTTCCGAAAGCATATGCTGCCTTTGGTGCAAAATAAAGCCCTTTCCCATATCCCCAGTAATTCCGATAGGTTCCTGTATGTTCCACAAACTCGTAAATCGGCATACAGTGAATCTGATTAATTCCAAGTTCTTGTAAATATGGTATTTTTTCCTGCACGCCTGCAAAGGTTCCTTTGTGTTTTACGTGAGACGAGGAATGTTTTGTAAACCCTCTAACATGAAGACTATAAGCAACTACTTCGTTATAGGGTATGGATAATCTTGTATCCTCTTTCCAATCAAACGTATGTCGAAGAATTTTTCCTCTCACTACATGTGTATCCAAATCTTCTTTCTGTCCAAATATCTTATGCCCTGTCACTTCTCGCACATAGGGATCTATACAAATTTTTCCATTGATCTTATAATTGTATTCGTATAACTCCGGCTCCATTTCTTCCAGTGCGAGGTAACGTACGCTCCCAAATGCTTTTTCCTCTGGCATGTCAATGACTATTTCTGGTACACAACTGCCTGCTTTATACAAGATCAATTCACAACTTTTCTTTTTCGGAACTTCCACCGAGAAATTAATCCTGCCATTTACTATGGTTACCCCTAATGGATAAGGGCTCCCTTCTACAATCTTTCTTTTCATCTGTACCTTCTTTCTTATTGCCAGCCATTTGTTCCATACATTTTTGCATTTTCTTTGTTGATCAAAAATGTATCTTCCAAATATTCTTCCTCATAGTCCTTTCCTTCCATAATATTGAAAAGAGTTTTAACCGCTTTTTTCCCAATATTAATTGGTGACTGTGCACCTGTTCCTTCTAATAAGGAATCTTTTTCCATTAATTTTTCTTTTGCCTTTGGAGAACCATCGACTCCATATACTAGCACATCTTTTACGCCAGCCTTTTCTAAAAGGTCTACCACTTCTAATGCAATCCGATCATCTCCACACATAACTGCATCAATTTTTATCTGATCCGAAATTATTTTTTGAATTCCTTCCTCTAAATTTTCTTCTGCTCCAAGATCAATTCGCTCTACTACTTCAAAGCCAGAATTTGCAATTGCCTTTTCAAAACCTGTAATCCTTTCGATAAACGAATTCATCATGGAATTTTCAACAATTACAACTTTCCCCCCATTTGGAAGTTTCTTTACAAGATTATCCCCACACTGATAACCTGCATTTTTATTATCTGATCCAATAAAACTTTTAACTAATTTTGTATCTTTTACCTGTGTATCGATATTGATAACCGGAATACCTGCTTCATCAAGTGCCTCTAATGCTGGTTTAATTGCCTCTCTGTCCACCGGACACAAAAATACGGCTTTGACGCCTTCGTCGATCATTTCTAGAATTTGTTCATTTTGAAGCTGGGCATCTGCTCCTGGATTTTTCACAAGAAGAGTATACCCATCCTCTTTGATTTCTATTTCAATGGCTTGTTGCATCACACTATAATATGGATTATCCGTATCAATACAGCTATATCCAAATGTTGTTCCTTCTTCTATATCTTCTTCTGTTTCTTCCTCTTCTTCCTGCACCGCATTATCCTCAGGTGTACCTACATTTTTCTTGCATCCTGCAGCAAATAAACTGATCAATACAGCCGTAAAAAGCAAAGCTAAAATCTTTTTTTTCATTTTCTGCCTCCTATTTTGAGTACTTTTTTCTTTTATGATAGAAAGAGATACACTCGCACTTTTAATTCTACAAGTTTTCCAGTCAATGTCAATAGAAATACTATGATGTTTTCGTGATGTTTTTCTTGCATTTTTCTTCTCTTTTTGTTAGAGTAAAATTATATTACTCACATAACGTGAAACCTATGAAAAATAAAGGAGAGCATTATGAACGAAAACGAAACTTTAACAGTCACATTAACTCTTGATAACGATGAAGAATTAGAATGCGCAGTGCTTACAATTTTTGAAGTAGACGCACGCAAATATATTGCTTTGCTTCCTCTTGATGAAGATGGCAATAATGAAGATGGAGAGGTGTTCTTATACCGTTTCTTAGAAACAGAAGACGGAGAACCAACTCTTGACAACATTGAAGATGATGACGAATATGAACGCGTTGCTGATAAGTTTGACGAATGGCTTGACACACAAGAATATGAAGATTTAGATTCTGAAGAAGAATAAATCCCCTTAAAAACCGGCTAGAAAATTTCTTATTTTCTAGCCGGTTTAAATATTTCGTCGATAAATCTAGAAGCGGAAGCTTCTCTTCCATTTTTTATTTTCACATACGAAATTTTCAACTCTTCTTTCGCTCTTGTCATTGCCACATAGAACAATCGTCTCTCTTCTTCTTCCTTATGTTCTTTTAAAGATTTTTTATACGGAATCTGACCTTCATTTGCTTCTATAATATAAACTATATTAAATTCCAGCCCTTTTGATGCATGCATCGTCAACAGGCGTACTCCATTTGTAGTTTCGTTCCTGTGCATCTGTTTGTTTTTTAACGCCTGGGTATATTCTTCTACATGTGTAAACCACTCTTCCAAAGAGTGATAAGGAACAGAAGCTTCTTCTAATTCATCTAAAATTTCAAAAAAATCTGCCACTTTCCGCCCTTTTTCTAGCGCATAATCTCTTAAAAAATCCTCATATCCCATTTTTTTTCTAAGATGTTTAATTGCAACATTTGGTTTCATCTTAAGCATCATTTTTAAATCCCATTCAAACTGATCGATCCGATCTTGCATCCAGTCTTTATCGATGTAAAATCTACGAAGATCTTCAAAGGACACCTCTTTTTTTTCGAATGCCTGTCTTGAAATATATCGATTCGGTCGATTCATAATCATTAAGAAATCTTGTCTTTTTCGACTCCCTAGCGCCATTTTGAAATAAGTCGCAACATCTTTTGCTATGAAATGCTCATAAAGATTAGGCATATATTCTCGCATGTTAAAAGGAATTCCTCGCTTTAAAAGACCTTCTACCATAGTTCTGACATCAGAATTTATTCGATAAAGTATGGCAATATCCTCCGCCCTTGTTCCTTCTTTTAGACGCTTTTCTATATCATCCAATATGTATTCTTGCTCTTCTACTACATCCTTTACTTCCTGTACATGTACACTTTTTCCCATCTCTTTTTCGGCTTCTATTTTTTTCTCAAAACGTGTCTGATTACACCGAATGACTTTTTTTGCCGTATTAAAAATATTTTTTGTGGATCTGTAATTTACATTGAGAATTACTTGCTTTGCACTTGGAAATTCCCGTAGAAATCGGAACATAATTTTGACATCAGCCCCTCGAAATCCATAAATTGACTGATCATCATCCCCCACAACAAATAAGTTGTTTTCCGGTGCAGCTAACATTTTGATTACGTCATACTGAATCTGATTGATGTCTTGAAATTCATCAATCAGCACATATTTGAATTTTTTTTGCCAGAGTTGTAAGATATCCGGTCTTTTAGTAAACAATTCATAACACAATACGAGCATATCATCAAAATCAATTTTTCTTCTCTTCTTACGCTCTGATTCATAGGTCGTATAGATATTAAAAAACGCATCTTTATCACATTTTTTTGATACAAATTCTTCTGCTCTTATTCTGCTGTTTTTTATAAATCCGATTTCTGACATGACATCTGCCAAAAAGTCTTCCATATCCAAAATATCCAGTTTTTCTTTACTAATGGCATAAGATACAAGTTGCTGCTTTTCTTTTTCCGATAATATATTTTCCGGTCCAAATCGATATGCCCATTTTAAAATCCCATAATAAATTCCATGAAATGTTCCAATGGTAACGGGAGATGAAGTTTGACCAATCAGCTTTAAAAACCGTTGTTTCATCTCTTTTGCTGCATATTTTGTAAAAGTAATGACCAGAATTTCTTCTGGTCTTACGTTTAACACATCTATGAGATATTTCATTCTATTTACGATTGTCAAGGTTTTCCCGGAACCAGGACCTGCAAGGACTAAGCACGGACCTTCTCCGTGCTTGATTGCCGTTGTCTGAGCTTTATTGAAAGCCATACACACCTCTCTTAACTTAATTTTTCAATTGCTGCTTTAATTCTCTTAATTGATTCTTCTTTTCTTAAAATTTCCATAAGTTCTGTAGCGCCACCAGGTGTATTTTGCTTTCCTGATACCGCTGTACGAAGAGGCCACATCACATACCCTACTTTATACCCTTTTTCTGTAGCGTACCCTTTTAGAAGTTCAAATAAAGCATCATTGCTATAATCATCTTGTTTTTCAAGAATTGGAAGAAGCTCTTTTAAAACTTCAAGTGAAGTCTGTGCATTGGTCTTCATCTTCTTATGTGTATACATCTCCACATCGTATTGTGGTACTTCTTCGAAGAAATCAATCTGATCATGAATCTCTGGGAACACTTCTATTCTGGTCTTAACCATGGATGCTATCTTTCTCAAGTCATACTCTTTTGTGATGACTTCTTTCATGTAAGGTTGTGCCATCTCAAAGAAACACTCCTCGTCCATTGCTTTTAAGTATTCCCCATTCATCCAACGCAGTTTAACCGGATCAAATACTGCTGGTGATTTACTAATATGGTGGTAGTCAAACACTCGTATGAGTTCCTCTAAAGAAAAGATTTCTTGATTATCTGTTGGGCTCCATCCTAAAAGTGCTACAAAGTTTACAACTGCCTCAGAAACAAATCCTTGATTAATCAAATCTTCGTAAGAAGAATGGCCACAACGCTTGCTTAATTTTTTATGATTTTCATCTGTAATAAGCGGGCAGTGAACATAAACAGGAATATCCCATCCAAACGCCTCATATAAGCGATTATACTTAGGCGCAGAAGAAAGGTATTCATTTCCTCGAACCACATGCGTAATTTCCATAAGATGATCGTCAATTACATTTGCAAAATTGTAGGTTGGGAATCCATCTGATTTTATCAATATCATATCATCAAGTTCTTCATTTGGAACGGTAATCGTACCATAAATTTCATCCTCGAAAGAAGTCGTTCCTTCTGTTGGAACATTTAACCGGATTACCCAAGGTTTTCCTGCTTTAAGATTCGCTTCAACTTCTTCTTTAGAAAGGTGAAGGCAATGCTTATCGTACTTTACAATATCTGTTCCATTCTCTGAAACAGAAGTTCGCAAAGAATCCAAACGTTCTTTATCGCAAAAGCAATAATACGCATCTCCTTGTTCTACCAACTGTTTTGCGTATTTTAAATAAAGTCCGGATGCATTTCTTTCACTTTGCACATAAGGACCATATCCAGCATCTTTATCTGGACCTTCATCGTGAATCAAACCTGTTTTTTCCAATGTTCTGTATATAATATCTAATGCACCTTCTACGTAACGCTCCTGATCTGTATCCTCCACACGAAGAATGAAATCACCGCCTTCATGTTTTGCAATAAGATATGCATACAGTGCTGTTCTTAAATTTCCTACATGCATTTTTCCAGTAGGACTTGGTGCAAATCGTGTTCTAACTTTCCTCATTTTTCCTCTTCTCTTTCTGATTCAAATATTCTCTAACTTTCTTATTATAAAACAACTCCTCTAAATGTTCAACATACAAATCCGTTTCCTCTTACTGCTTTTTCTTTACTGTAATTTTAAATACACTATCTACTATGAACACCGCCAAAGCGATCATCCCTGCAATTTCAAGGGTCTGAATAAAATAGTAACTACTCATAGAGTTCTTTCCCGCAATAAGATAATATACAATCTTATACATCCCCGCTCCCGGCACTGTTGGAAGAATTCCTGCAATCAGAAAAATGGTGACCGGAGCTTTAAAAATCCGTGCGAAAATATGAGAGGTAAACGAAATTGCAAGCGCTGAAAAAAAGGACGAGAGTACAACATCTTGATTACAAGTCATACTTACCAAGTAAACAAGTCCGCCAACTGCTCCTGTAATTCCTGCATGAAAAAGGTATTTTCTTGGAGTTTCCAAAAGGGTTGCAAAAGCAACGATAGCCACAAAAGAACCCAGTACCCCCAAAACAATTGTCACCATAATCCTCCTCCTATGGCCTGCATACATGCAAGTCCTAGACCGGCACCAAGCGCAACTGCCGCAGCTGTAACAAATGCCTCTAGTATTCTTGCCGCACCAGAAATATAATTTTCCTCCAATGTATCACGAATGGCATTTGTGATGGCTACCCCCGGAACCAAAGGCATAATTCCACTGACAATCACAATATTATGATCCACTCCTGGTAACCACTTCGTGAATAGTATTGCTGTTACTGCTATTCCAAAGGCAGACACTACATTTAAGATAAATGATTTTAAGTGAATTCGTTTTCCGATTGTAATGATACCCGCAAGTACCATTCCAGCCACCGCAGATGTCAGTGTTTCTTTTACTCCACCTCCAAATAACAAAGCGAATCCAATCGGAACAAACATGGTTGCTAGGTTGTAGATGGAAACACTATATTGCTTTCCTTTGATCTTGCTAATTCTTAAGTACGCTTCTTCAATACTGATCGTTCCGGCACAATACTTTCTTGAAATATCATTCACTTCCATGACACGATTTAAATTTGTTCCTCGTTCCTGTACTCTTTTAATCACAGTTACCGGATCCATGTCTGGATTATTTAATGTGGCCATGATCCCTGTCATGGTAACATTGGCCTCTACTGTTTCTGTTCCTGCTGTGCGTAAAATATAACACATCGTATCCTCTACTCTGTGCGTTTCCGCACCACTTTTTAGCATGATTTCACCAGCACGAATTGCTGTGCGCATAATTAGTTTGTAATCCTTCTCCATTTCATGCCTCTTATACTGTTATTTCTGTTTGTATCCCAAGTTCTTTTCGATTTTCTTCCAACACCGGCTTAACAACCCTTTGAAGATAAGACGTAACCTGTTCTTTTGCACATCCAATATATCTTTTGGGGTCCATTGTACTTTCCAACTGTTCCAATGTTAAATGAAAGGAATCATCCTCCGCAATCAGTTGTAACAAATTATTTTCTTTTCCATATTCTTTTACATTTCGTCCAGCTTCCATAGACAGTACTCGAATTTTTTCGTGCAGTTCTTGTCTGTCTCCACCAGCCTTTACTGCATCCATTAAAATATTTTCTGTTGCCATAAATGGCAATTCTTCCATCAAATGTTTTTCAATCACACGTGGATACACCACCAAACCATCTGCCACATTCATGCACAAATCTAGAATTCCATCTACTGCAAGAAACCCTTCCGGAACACTCAAGCGCTTATTGGCAGAATCGTCCAGTGTCCGTTCAAACCACTGTGTAGATGAGGTCAGTGCCGGATTCATCGCATCAATCATTACATAACGCGATAATGCACAGATTCTTTCACTTCTCATTGGATTGCGCTTATATGCCATGGCTGAAGAACCAATCTGTGTTTTTTCAAATGGCTCTTCCACTTCTTTTAGATGTTGCAACATTCGAATGTCATTGGCAAATTTATATGCACTTACCCCGATTCCAGATAATACATTTAAAACTCTTTGATCCACTTTCCTTGAATATGTTTGTCCTGACACTGGATAACACGAGGAAAATCCCATCTTTTGTGCGATCATAGAATCAATTTTGTTAATTTTTTCTTGATCTCCATCAAACAGTTCTAAAAAACTCGCTTGTGTTCCTGTTGTTCCCTTTGATCCCAACAGTTTCAAACTGCCAAGAACATACTCTAAATCTTCTAAATCCATCATAAATTCCTGAATCCAAAGTGTCGCTCTTTTTCCTACCGTGGTAGGCTGTGCCGGCTGAAAATGTGTGTAACCAAGGGTTGGCTGCTCTTTGTATTTCTCTGCAAACTCTGCCAGTTTTTCAACAACATTGAGTAGTTTTTTTCGGACTAATTTTAGTGCTTCTGCCATCAATATTAAATCTGTATTATCTCCAACGTAACAACTAGTTGCTCCTAAGTGGATGATTCCTTTTGCTTTGGGGCATTGCACACCGTAGGCATATACATGAGCCATTACATCATGACGCACTACTTTTTCTCGTTCTTTTGCAACATCCAAATTCAAGTCTTCCGAAAATTTTCTTAACTCTTCAATCTGTTCTTCTGTAATATCAAGGCCCAATTCTTTTTCTGTTTCAGCAAGTGCAATCCACAATTTTCTCCAAGTTTTAAATTTTTTCTCCTGTGAAAATAGATATTGCATTTCTTGACTTGCATAGCGTTCTGAAAGAGGACTTACATAGCGATCTGTTCTCATATATGACTTCTCCTATACTGCTGTTTCCATTTTTCAATAAGCGTATCATTCAACTCCAATTGAAGATTATTTTTTATCTCTTGTATCTCTTCACGCATTTGTGCATTGATTTCGATATAATCATCATGTTTGGTAAGTAAAATATGATATTCTTCCATTGACATATATTTATACGATGCATAAAGATAAGGCTTTAACAACTTTTTATCTTCACAAATTTGGTATGCTCTATCATACATTTTAGCCGATTCTTGATACAAAAACATTCTCCCATACGCAGCTCCCAGCGCCGCATATATTTTTCCATAAAATTTAGGATCCACACTTTCGTCTTTTTCTTCGTTTAAAATTCCATGGTAAACTAGGATTGCCTCTTCAATTTCCCCACTTTCCAGTAAATTATCCCCTTTGTACTTTTGACGTTCGATGTCCTTTTGATTTTTTAAACGTTCCAACACATTCTGAATTTTAATCATTTCGTGTTCTCTATAAATTCCTGAACTTTTCAAAATTGTAAGTACAAACATTTCCACGGAACCATGCATATGCATCTCATCTCTTAATTTCGATGCCAAACTTGCTAACCCCAATTCTTCTTCCAACCAGTTCAACAGTTGTTCATTCATGATTGTATAGTCAATTAAATATAGATTATTACACAGATAATAGCACAATTCTTCAATTGTATAGATTTTACAATGAATCCGTGTAATCTCATATGGATTCACTGCATGTCTGTTATGACAAAGAATTAAACTTCCCATCGTTGCCTCCTAAATGTATAATCTTTTCTTCATGAAAGTCTGTCGGAAGGAAAAACTCTCCAAATCCTAAATCACGGACTGTAATTTTGCAGGTTTTTTCATCAAGAAATAGTGTTTCTAATTGGATACGCATAGAATACTCTCCTCTGTGTGGAAAGCGATTCATCTTAATCACTTCTGTTTTTACAGTGCCTTGAACCAAAGATTCTATTCGAAGTTCAATATCTTCTACTTTTTCAAGTAAGATTTCCCATTGATTATCAGACTCATACCAATGGGTTCCCCAAGACACGATAGGATACCACATTTCCTGTCCATTGACACGAAGATTAAGGGTGATTTGATCTGTCAGCTTTGACTCCGATAAATACACTGGATCTTCTACGTGTATGTATGTTTTTCGGTATGCTGTATAACATGCGCCTTTACTATATAAGTTATTTCCTATAAATGCTCTTCTGCCATTACACAATACTCGCAACGATGATGGATACCAGTTATTTTCAAATCCATCTCCTGTTAAAAACACAGAAGATACAATTCTTTTATCAAATACACTCTCGATAAATCTCTGGAATATAACATCTGCATCTTTGGCTTTATCTTCATTTAACACCGGATACACTGCTGCTAGCTCTTTAATATGAGCGCTTGCAACCTCGTCAACTGTAACAAAGGTAGCTTTTCCTCCACCTATGCCAGGTTTTAATCTTCTAAGCATGTATGCTTTTATTTCATTTCTGTCGCAGCTAAATAATGCTGCCTCATATTGCCATAATTCCTTTGGCTGGTAAAAGAGATAATTGCAAAAACTTTCTTTGTAATCTTGAATAAAAATATGATTCTTTTCAATGTTCATTCTCGATGCAATTCCACGTAACATCTTTGCAATTTCTTCCGATAATTTAGGTACACTAAATACAATGGCATCTATTCTTGTAAAAGATTGGAGGGACATTTGAATAAATTTTGATAACAGCCACACCGCTTCGTAACTTTCTTCCCCAAACTCAATTTTTTCTCCTGCCAGACTTTTTTCTAACAGTCTTGTTACTGTAAATCCTTCTTTTACCGAAACGAGGCGCTTCGCCTCTTTGCCATAGGCCCAAGTATCTCTTAACTTCCCTATGATCAAAGGAATCTGATAATTATCTTCATCTACTACCAGTGTCTCCGGCTCTTCTAGATCATCATTATAAAAGCTGATCTGACAGGTTTTATCATTGATCTCATATCCGATTATATTGCCTGTTTCCATCTAAGACAGCCTCCTTACCTATATCTATCTACTATTGGTATTGTCCAAATATTTGGGTTGCGATTGCATCTTCTATCGCGTATTTTTCCATCTTTTTCCCTTTACTTTCTTCATCGCACTTCATAATTTCATTTAATTTTCCATATCTTCCGAATTCCTTTTCGGACGTTTCTTTTGTGCAGATTTGCTTATCACTTCGATAGGTATTTCCATCAATGATTTCTTTGAAATAATACTTTAATTTTTCATTGGCAAAAAGAACCATTTTCTTCACATATATGTTCTCATACATTGGACTTAATACTTCTGTTGAATATTCAACTGCTTCTCCATTTCCTTTTTGCAGCTGATAGTATAACATAACTCTGCTTCCTTTTTGCCCTTTATACTCGATTAAAGTCTTATCCCACAACTGAAGTTCCACAAGCCAGTCTTTTTCATAAGACAGGAAAAATGGAAAATAAATTTGCTTTCCACTTAATTCTTGTAGGAATTTCTTTAATGTTTTGCGTATTGTCGTGTCGTATTGACGTGTGGAATAATACTTGAGAACCGCAATTTTGCAAATATTGATCGTCTCTTCTCCTTTTTCATACTCCTTACATATAATATCAATTACACTTTTGCTGATTTTTCTGTTATCTACAATATACCCACGAGCCATATACACTAAGTAAGCTTGCTGTAACCCAAAATAAGCTCCTTCCGAATAATATTCTTCGAATATTTGAGATTCTAAAAACAACTCTTCTGAAAACAACATCTGTGTAAGAATACGCTCTCCTAACTTATGCGTATGTACCCCATACTCTTTTGCCTCTCTAAAAAGCTTCTTCATATCAGAAGTAGCCCCACAATAATACAATGCAAGGTAAGTAAGAATCACTTTATCGTACTGTCCTTTTTTAAACAGATCAAAACATACATACGTAAGGAAATCATCGTTATCATAATTATTTTCTCGGATTGTTTTACTACAAAGTCCAAGAAGTTCTTCTTCCTTAAAGTTTTCGAATCCTTTTTCTTTTACCATTTCCATTGTAAGAGGCTCGATCTGCATATCCTCGTAATTGGAACGCATCGTATTTAATGCTCTTCTACACATATCCATGTAACGCAATTCATAAAATAACCTGCGACTTTCGTATGGTATTGTATCTACATAATGTCGTTCATTCATAGATTCCCATACAATCCTGTCCGTTTTCGCATAGATCATAATTTGTGTTCCACCTTCCTTATATGGAACACGTTGCGTAATTGTACCATCCTCTGATATCACAAGTACAAATTTCATATTTGGTACTTTTGTTGTAATTTCATACGCATGACAAATATCATTTAACGCATTGATTCGTTCTTTGTTTAAAAAGCGTTCCTCTAAAAATCGCTTGTAGATGATACGGAGTTCCTCGCTAATATGACGTTTTTCCAATTGGATCCAGGCAAACGATTCCATCTCATCTCGATAATGCGCATAAATCTCACTGGACTCATCCTCAAATGTAATGAGATTTGCATATAGTAGAGAGCGTTTCTGGTCATTGAGGTTATTTCCATGCATAAAATACAAATATACTGACCTTGGTAACGGCTTACAAAAAGAGGTTTCATCTATAGAAGCCATATAATATTCATACAACTGTGCAATCTTAAGTTCTGATTCCACCGCCTTTTCATACCATTTAAAATAACCGTTCTCAATGCAATTTCCTTTGACCAAAAGTGTACATATTGCATTAAGGATCATAGTCTCCTCGTACATCTCATAAGAAAGTACCAAGGTGTGGAATAAATGTTTGTCAAAAAATTTCAACTGACTTGCAAGGTTTGCGGTATACAACGCAAGTTCTTTTGTCATAAGTCTATATTTCACAGCAAAATGAAGGACGCTGATCTCAAACTGACCTAATTTTTTTAACGAAGAACTATTATCTCTGAAACATCGAAATGCTTCCAAATAGAAACAAATGCTGTTTGCCTTTTCTTCATAGAAATGCTGCTCTAAAACCCGAAGTCTTTCGCTATAGATTTTATACTCAGAATCCACATTGATCAGCATACATAAAATCTTCCAACTATCTGGATTTTTCATATAAGACTTTGAAAGTTCCTCTGCCACTTTTCTTTGCCCAATAGAATCATTGCTTAAATATGTTGTCAAATAGAGATAGTAAGAACTAAGTTCTACATTCTTTCCAATGGCAAAGCGGTTATAGTTATAGGACTCAAGAATCCCTTTTGCCTCGTCGAACCGCTCCCCTAAAAGACAAATATGTGCATGAACAAGTAGATACCACTCATTGGATGCATTTTTTTCTCGTAATCGTTCAATTTTGGAAATGGACTCATCAGTCCAAGTGTGAAGATCTAATTTTCCTTCTTCATAAACCAAATACCGCTTTATAATGCTTACAAATTCTTTGTCATCTTCGCGCTGGTCTTCCTCTCGACTAATGTCTTTTTCAACGATCACTTCACATTCCAAAGACTCATATGGTGTTTCTAAAATAATCTTGCCATAGTTGCTCCCTTTATGAAGTTCTTTTTCTGTTAGCATATATTCAAGATGATAGCTATTTCCAATAAACTCATCGGTCGTAAACAAAGAATGCTCCACCGATAAAAAGTTTCCTTCCGTGCGAACTGTGATCGGCAAAAATCCCCACGTGTTTTTTTTCACCACTAATGTTGCTTTCCGCACATCGTCCACTTCCATGAAAGCACGGCTGTCTTCTTCCAATGTTAAAAACATCTTTTCTTTTTGTTTACATCCCACAAGGAACTCTTCCAAAGCTCCACGATCTAATTCCCACCGTCTCATATTCTCATACAATGCTTGTATTCTTTTATCTTCGTATTTTAGGATTGTATAAAAATCTCTGGAACGAAATAGCTTCTCTGCTTCATCAGGATCTTTAAAAGTTAATCTTTTAAAATCTTCTAAGCTTTGTACTTTTCCGTGGCTTGTCATAACAAAAGGTTTTTCAATAATCGCAGTAAAGGCAATGTCATATTCACCACCATTACAAACAATTGTAAATTTTCCCTTCTCTACATGCCCTGGCACCAAACCTGTCCCATCGTATGTGTAATATATATTAACTGGGTTTCCATCAAATCCTTGCTCTTCACAATGGATACGGTAAGAAGAAGAATATACTAATCCTCTAATGGTCCCCTCTCCTTGGTTTTGTAAAGAAAAACTTCCTCTATATAATTCTCCTTCACCTACACGCATAATAATCCGTGTCTCCGGAAACGTAATTTCCGGTTGCTGAATGTGAAAATCTCCTTTTGCAAGGCGCTTAATTTTGTTCTTCAAACTCGTCACCTACTCATCTTTTTTCATTGCTTTTTCATTGCATTTTTACATAAGCACGCTATAATAAATTATAGCATTAAATTATCATTTCTTGCAATGGCTGATTGAAATAAATTAAAGGAGGATTGTATACATGAATACAAGACCACAATTTCATGGAAGTGACCTCGAAAAGGCGGAAAAATATTATCATATTCCCAAAGAAGACATCGTTTGTTTTAGCGGAAATGTGAATCCATTTGGACTGTCAGAAGTTGTCAAACATAAGATTTCCGAACATCTGAATCTTATTTCTACTTATCCCGATCGGGATTATACTGCTCTTCGGAATTCTATCAGTGCGTATTGCCATACCCCACCTCAGAATATTTTGGTCGGAAATGGAGCCACGGAATTAATTTCCTTGCTGATCGAACAAGTTTCCCCGAAGAAAACATTAATTTTAGGACCTACCTATTCCGAATACAGTCGTGAATTATCGTTCTCTAACAGCAGTGTTTCTTATTATTATTTGGAATCAAAAAACAATTTTCATCTAGATGTTACTGATTTACTCTCAACATTAGGAAACGGATTCGATCTTTTTATTATGTGCAACCCAAACAATCCTACTTCCTCCGTAATTACCGCGGCGACTTTGAAGGAAATTTTAAGTTTTTGCAAAAAGCACGGAATCTTTGTTATGATCGACGAAACTTATGTCGAATTCACGCAAGATCTTACTGCAATTACCGCAGTTCCTCTTACCGATATATTTAACAATTGCATTGTATTAAGGGGTGTTTCCAAATTTTTTGCTGCCCCGGGGCTTCGTCTTGGATATGCAATCACCAGCAATCAACTTGTATTAAACAATGTAAAGGAGCGTCAAATCCCGTGGTCTTTAAACAGCATCGGCGCTTATGCCGGAGAACAATTATTTTGTGACACTGCCTATATTGCGCAGACCAAGCAGTTGATTTTTTCTGAACGTACACGTATTCTCAACGTATTGCGCACTTTTAAAGAACTGGAAGTATATGAACCATACGCCAATTTTTTTCTCGTAAAAATCAAGAAAGATGGGGTAACCGCATTCCATGTTTTTGATTCTTGTATGAAAGAAGGACTTATGATACGTGATTGCTCATCCTTTTCTCATTTAGATGGTGAGTTTATACGTTTTTGCATTCTTCTTCCGGACGACAACACAAAACTTTTAAATGTACTAAAAACAATTTTTATATAACCCTTTGCAGGCGCGAAACAAACACCAACAAAACCAACAAATAATCAATGTTTTAGTCTTGTTTTCTGTGGTTTTTATTGATTTTCCTTAAAAATTTTAGAATATTTTGTAAAAAACCTATTGTTTTTTTGTGATTTGTGTTATAATAAATCCGTATTTAAGTATATCCAGAATCAATGAATGGAGAAGAACACTATGAATTTAATCGAAACAGTAAAAGGAGCCGGTATTGTAGGAGCCGGTGGGGCAGGATTTCCTACGCACATAAAGTTAAACACGAAGGCTGAGTATTTCATTGTTAACGCTGCCGAGTGTGAACCATTGATTGAGACAGACAAATTCTTATGCAGAACATTTGCCGACGAATTGATCAAAGGAATCACTTATATCGCAGACCATTTAGAAGCACCAAAGCGTTATATTGCATTGAAAGCAAAATACAAAGCTGAGATTGCTGCATTACAGGAAGCGATTGATAAGAATCATGCAGACATCGAGATTTTTCCAATGAGAACTTACTACCCTGCCGGAGATGAGCAGATTATTGTTCAGCAGGTAACTGGAAAGACCGTTCCTGAACGTGGAATTCCAATTGAAGTTGGGGCTGTTGTAGACAACGTTGGAACCATACTTGGAATTTATCAGGCAATTACAGAAAACAAAAAAGTTTCTGATAAGTATCTTTCTATCGTAGGGGAAGTAAAAGAGCCAATCATGTTAAAAGTTCCAATCGGAACATCCATCAGAGAATGTATTAAGGCTGCCGATCCAAAGATTTCTGATTATGCCATCATCATGGGTGGACCTATGATGGGTAAGGTTTTCTACGAAGAACAAGACATTGACAAGCAGGTTGTAACAAAAACTACCGGAAATGTAATCGTTCTGCCAAAAGATCACTACCTTATTAAGAAAGTGCAAGCTCCAATTGAAAGATTAAAGCATCAGGCAAAGAGCGCTTGTATCCAATGTCGCATGTGTACAGATCTTTGTCCTCGTTTCCAGACAGGTCACGATATGACTCCACATCTTGTTATGCGTAACCTGTGGCGTGAGGATTTTGTGGAATCAAATGAAGAATTCACAAAATATTTTGGAACTGCAGCGAACTGTTCAAGCTGTGGTGTGTGTGAGATGTTCTCATGTCCTATGGGACTTTCTCCAAGAAAAGTAAATGATTACATGAAAGGAAAATTAAGAGAACGAGGAATTCAAGTGGATAAAACTCCTCATCCAGTAGCTAGACCTACCATCGATTTAAACCGTGTACCTACTGACCGTCTCATCGCAAGACTTGGTCTTTCTCAGTATAACGGCCTTCATGCTCATGAACTAAAAGAGTTACTTCCAAAAGAAGTATTTATTCCTATGTCTATGCACATCGGAAAACCTGCTACTCCGATTGTAAAAGTTGGCGATGCGGTACATAAAGATGACTTAATCGGACAGGCTGATGAAAAAGCATTATCTGCAAACATTCATGCAAGTGTAGATGGAACCGTGGCAGAAGTAACACCAGCAGGTGTCAGAATTAATGTAAACTAATGGAGGAATCGAAAATGGGAAATTCAGTTGGAATGTTAGAGCTATCTAGTATAGCAAAAGGAATTGAAACTTGTGATCATGTACTTAAATCTGCTGAGGTTGAATTATTAAGAGCCTCCACTTTGTGTCCAGGTAAATATATGATCATTATTGGTGGAGATACAAGTAGTGTAAACGCTGCTATGAGCGTAGGAGAAGAGATTGCAGGTCCTTTCCTCGTTGATAAACTTTTGATTGCTAATGTCAGCGATCAGCTTATGCCTGCTATCAGCAATACAACAGAAGTACCTGTAAAAGGTGCCGTAGGTGTTATTGAGTTCTATTCTGTAGCATCTGCTATCGTTGCTGCCGACACAGCCGCAAAAGCTGCGGATGTACACCTTATGGAAATCCGTACTGGATTCGCTGTCGGTGGAAAAGGTTTCGTGACATTATGTGGCGATGTGAGCGCTGTTACTGCCGCTGTCAACGCAGCTGATTCCGTCAGTGAATTGAAAGTAAACAGTGTTGTTATTCCAAGACCTACAGATAAGCTTTACGAAGCGTTACTGTAAGTTTCATATTAGATTATTTTAAGGCCCCGAGCAAACTTCTCGGTGGCCTTTCTTTTATCTTATGAACGTTATAGTAATTGATCTTGCCAATCTTTTTCTTTGAATCCAACCAGTACCATATCTTCATTTACAAGAATTGGTCTCTTAACAAGCATCCCATCTGTTGCCAGAAGTTCCAACTGTTCCTCTTCAGTCATAGATGGTAACCGATCTTTTAATTTCATTTCTTTGTATAGATTTCCACTTGTATTAAAAAATTTCTTCAATGGCAACCCACTTTTCTGGTACCACTCTTTTAACTCCTCTTTTGTAGGATTAAAGGTTTTAATCTCTCTTTCTTCAACCGAAATCCCATGTTCGATAAGCCATTTCCCGGCTTTTTTACAAGTTGTTCATTTTGAATAACATAAAAATAACATGTTGCTTCCTCCTTTTTCTTTTACTTTTTTCATTATATAAAACTTTTCTTGAAAAGAAAACACAGAAAGTAAAAATAGGAGTTGCAAATCACTTTACAACTCCTATTCCCCTCTATTCCTCTGCCGCTCTTGCTACAATTTCTCTTTCTTGCACATCAGATGGAGCTTGCTCATATCTTGCAAATTCATAGGAATAATCTCCTCTACCTCCTGTCATAGACCGAAGAATGGTACAATATCCAAATAGTCCTGTCATCGGAATATCTGCCTCAATTTCCTGTTTTCCTCCTGAAAGCGGATTCATTCCAAGTACACGCCCACGTCTCTTATTAAGATCTCCCATTACGTCTCCCGTATATTCATCCGGAACTACTACTTTTACCGTAGCAATTGGCTCTAAAAGCACCGGAGACGCTTCCATAAATCCTTTTTTAAATGCCTGGCATGTAGCAGTCTTAAATGCCATTTCAGAGGAATCTACCGGATGATAAGATCCATCATAAAGAGTCGCTTTTACACCAACAACTGGATACCCAGCAAGTGGTCCTTTCAAAACAGAATCTTGTAATCCCTTTTCAACAGCCGGAAAATAATTCTTCGGAACAGCTCCGCCTACAACCTCTTCTTCAAATACATATGGAGTATCCATATCACCAGATGGTTCAAATCTCATTTTTACGTGACCATACTGTCCATGACCACCAGACTGCTTTTTGTATTTTGTATCTACATCTGATTGCTTTCGAATGGTTTCTCTAAATGCAACTTTCGGTGTCTCTAATTTAATCTGTACCTTATACCTTGCTGCAAGCCGACTTGCGACAACTTCCAAATGCTGATCTCCCATACCATAAATAAGAGCCTGACGGTTTTCACTGTCATTTACTGTTCGCAGCGTCACATCTTCAGCCATCATCTTAGAAAGCGCTTGCGAAACTTTATCCTCGTCTCCTTTATTATCTACGGTATACTTCATATAAGTATATGGGATAGAGTACTCCGTTCTTGCATATGTAAGTGGTGTTGCCTTTGTCGAGAGTGTATCTCCTGTACGAGTATTACTCAGTTTTGCAATTGCTCCAATATCCCCTGCAAAAAGTTCTGCAACCTCTGAAGGTTTGTTTCCACACATGGTATACAATTTTCCTGGTTTCTCCTCTGCATCCGTTTCTGCATTGTAAAGAACATCGTCCCCTTTTAATACACCAGAGCATACTTTCACAAAAGAATACTTTCCGATAAACGGATCAACCATTGTCTTAAATACATAGGCACTTTTTGCTCTTGAAAATTCATAATTTGCTTCATATAATTCGTTCGTTCTTCGGTTCAGTCCCGCACATTTTTTCTTATCCGGACTTGGGAAAAACCTTACAATATCTGACAACAAATTAGCAACGCCTTGTGCTTGCACATTAGACCCCATGGCAACCGGAACAATATCCCCATCCATAACTTCTGTACGCATGGCTGCTCGAATTTCTTCAATAGAAAACTCTTCCCCTGCGAAATAGCGTTCCATGAATTCGTCACTTGTTTCTGCAACTGCCTCCATAAGAGACTCTCTCAATTTTTCTAAATTTGGCATACAGTAATCCGGAATTTCACACTCTTCTCTTTGCCCTAATCCTGTATATCTTCTAGCCGCATTTTTTATAATATTGACATAACCAACTAATTTTTCATTTTCACGAATCGGTTGAAAATGAGGTGCAATTTTCTTTCCATATCTTTCAGTTAAATCTTCCACTACCTGACGAAAACTTGCATCATCCACATCCATCTCTGTAACATAAATCATACGCGGTAAATTATATTTATCACAAAGATCCCATGCTTTTTCCGTACCTACTTGCACGCCCGCTTTTCCTGACACTACGATTACTGCTGCATCTGCCGCACTTACCGCTTCTTCCACTTCTCCAACAAAGTCAAAATATCCTGGAGTATCGAGAATATTAATCTTTGCTTTTTCCCATTCAATTGGCACTAATGTGGTACTGATTGAAAAACCGCGCTTTTGTTCCTCTTTATCAAAATCACTGACCGTATTGGAGTCTGAAATCTTACCCATACGATTTGTTGCTCCTGATACGTACAACATAGCTTCTGTAAGACTTGTTTTTCCACATCCGCCGTGACCAAGTAATACTATGTTTCTAATCTCGTCTGTTCTGTAAACTTTCATGATGCTGCCTCCTTGTTGTGTCTTTCCTGTGTTTCTCGCCTATTATTGTACGGCTCACACGTTTATGTTGATATTGTACTAAAAACTATTCAATAATACAACTCTTTTATTGAAATTTTACAATATATTTTTTAATTTTCTAGTATATCTTGTTATATAAAACATTTTTGCGATAAAATGCTTCTCCATATTTTACACATTTACTTTTCTTATTCATAGTGTTAAACTAATAAAAACAACATTTTGACCAAAGGAGTGACTAGACTATGGAACTTACTTCAATCACAGGACTAAAAGGTACAATTACGATCCCAGGCGATAAATCGATTTCTCACCGCCTCGTTATGTTTGGCTCCATTGCAGAAGGAACAACAAGAATCCACCATTTCTTGAACGGAGAAGACTGCCTTTCTACCATAAATTGTTTTCGTAAACTTGGAATCGACATTATTCAAGAACCAACCCAGATTACCATTCACGGAAAAGGGCTTCAAGGTTTAACCCCTCCAAATGAGATTCTTGATGTTGGAAATAGCGGAACAACTGCGCGATTACTAAGTGGAATTCTTGCAGGTCAAAATTTCGACTCTAAAATTACCGGTGATTCTTCGTTGCGAAAAAGGCCTATGAAACGTATCATTTATCCTTTAAAAAAAATGGGAGCTAATATTTCCAGCATTCTCCGTAACGACTGTGCTCCACTTTACATTACCAAAAGCACCCTGCACGGAATGAACTATGATTGCCCTGTCTCCTCCGCTCAGATTAAATCTTGCATTCTTCTTGCCGGATTATATGCAGATTCCAAAACTTCCGTTACAGAGCCTGTTCTTTCTCGAAACCACACTGAACTTCTATTAAAAAGTTTTGGAGCAGATATTTTGTCCACGCACGAACTTCATTCATCAAAGGCGACTGCGACTATCACACCAGGAAGTAAATTATACGCTCAGGAGATGACAGTTCCAGGCGACATTTCTTCCGCTGCTTATTTTATTGCTGCCGGACTTCTTGTGCCAGACTCTGAAATTTTAATCAAACATGTAGGCATTAATTCAACAAGATCCGGTATTCTTAAAGTATGCGAAGATATGGGGGGCGATATTACACTCATAAACCAGCAAGTTGAAAACGGAGAAGCGGTCGCAGATATTCTTGTACGCACTAGCACCTTGCATGGAACCACTATTTCTGGCGAGATTATTCCTACATTAATTGACGAAATTCCAATCATTGCAGTCATGGCTGCATGCGCTGAAGGCACTACCGTTATCCGAGATGCCGAAGAATTAAAACATAAAGAAAGTAACCGTATTGATTCTGTTGTTGATAATCTTTTAGCTATGGGAGCAAATGTCACACCAACCCCTGATGGTATGATTATCACAGGAGGACACCCATTAAAAGGGGCAACCATTCACCCATTACTGGATCATCGAATTGCAATGGCATTTAGCATCGCTGCACTTGTTGCCTCTGATCGCACTACAATCTTAGATAGCGACTGTATCAATATCTCATTCCCCGAATTTTATGACACATTCGAAGAATTGCTATAACGGTATTGTTTCCACTTAAATTTCATTGTATAGGTGTCAATGATTGGTAACACTTCTCCCTGAAAGTAATGTCAAGGGTAAGGTGGAGATTTCCCCAAGGAAATACAGCCTGACCTTGACATTCTTCTTCCTGATATACTGGTTTACGGCGACAGCATTTCCGGCTGACTCCCTTTGCTATTTTAATACATAACACGACGATGCTGCTGTATACTGATAGTATTTCTTTCCGTCTGTCACGCAGTAAGACGGTACATATTTTACATCGATCTGTATCTTCTGTCCCGGATAATCTGCTCGTTGATACGGTTTCAGTTTGCGTTTCTTTTTCTTTGGTTTTAAAGCTTTTAAACGGCTTACAACTCGCTTGAAAGCTCCATAGCTGCGGGTGTACCCATCTTTCTCTATTAAATCCTGATATGCCAAAAGCAAATCTGTCCATTTATATTTTTTCAATCGGCGTCGGATTTGACGAAGTTCCTGCTCTGTGTGACTTTTTGGTGAAGTTTTTGGTCTATGACTTCGATCTTCCAGACTTGCTATGCTGCCGTCATACCGTGAAAGCCATTTATAAACTGTTTTACGACTTACTTTATACCAGATTGCAGTTTCTGTAACAGAATGTTTCTGTGCATATTTAACAATACATTGACGTTGATATTTAGGGTGTGATAAACTCGACATACAAGGATTCTCCTTTCTATTTGACTATTGGTTTTTCGACAACTCCAATATATCGCATCAAGGCGAATCCTTGTTTTTATTTTGTTATCTATCTATTATCCCAACACTAGGGAAAATTATCCCTTTCATATATATAGCCGATAGGAAACGTCTTTTTTCTTCACCCTTTCAAAATTTTTTAATTTTTTTCTTTAAGCGATTCATTCGTGTATAAATTGTTTTTTCTGGTAGACCCATTTTTATTACAATTTCTCTTACTGTAAACCCACACATTTTCAATAATATAATTTGAAGAGTTGTTTTATCCGATTGCAAAAGTATGTGTAAAAGCATTTCATCTTCTACGCAATCTATTATGTCCTGAATATTTTTTGCTACTTCCTCCTGTTCATTCTGTATTCTTGTTGCTACTATTTCTTGATTGAGTGCTATATGTTCTCGATATCTTCGTTCTGCATTGAAATCTTCCCAATCCATCTGACGTAATATCTCAATAGAAGATTCTTCCATTCCCAATTTCCGTAACACTTTCTCTTCTTTATCTTTCCAGCATTTCCATTTCAGTTCTTCTTTTGCTTTATTAAATGCGAACTACAACATTTCTTAATATAGATATTATTCCATTGGTATGAAACTTTTCTCTTGACAAGCATTACACATCACTCTTATTCAGATAAGTATTTTTGAAATCATTCCCTTATTTTTCCAAAACACATCTATTATATAATGCTTTATGCAGAATTACAAAATCCTGTCATCGTCATTTATTCTCTTTCAAGTTTTCTTTAATCTCTACTGCTGGTAATAAAAAACCTATAGTTTCAACAAAATATTCCTTTGCTCCTACTGATTTAGGATTTTTATATCCAAAATATTCTAAATATTTCTCTATAGTCACACCGCATGATAAAAAATCGTATTTCTCGTAATTTAATCTTATTTTAACCATTTATCCTCCATACAAAAAAGACCACAAACAATAGCATCTCCACTATCATTTGTAGTCTTCTCATTTCTTCATATTTTATTTTTTCTACACCAATGGTGTAATTTCCATTATAGATTCTTCTTTTTCTTTTATATAAAAGTAAATAGTTTTTTTCTTATTCTTTTCCTTTTTTAATTCCGGAAATTTTTCATATATCTGAGAACCTTTTGGAATATCAGAAGCCTCCACTTGTATGCCTAAGGTATCTGATGTCAGAAAAAATGCACTTTTCTCATATTTCAACTGTTTTGGATCCACTAAATCTTTCAGTTGTACCTCCAACTTATCCACCACATCTTCTCGTTCTATCCATTCTTCTTTTTGCATTTGTTTTAATACTTTGCCAGTTTCTATTTCCAAAAGAAAAACCGTTTGAGGCAATTCCTCCGCAGCATGTTTGCGAATTTTCTTTT
>JAHHTL010000079.1 GCA_020024635.1 Ruminococcus sp. | reverse complement strand
GATCGGCAATGCCATCCGCATTTCCAAGAAGTCCTTCGATGAATGGCTGGATAGCCTGGACCTGTAATATATAGAGTCCTCAGGGCGACATAATCACATAAAGTTAGGTAACTTAAGATTATGAGGATTGGGAATGTGATCCGCATTTCCAGACAGTCTTTTGAAGAATGGCTTGCAATGGAGGAAATGGAAGAATAATTTATAAAAATACCATAGGATATAGTTATCCTATGGTATTTTTGTTATTTAATTGTGTAGTATGAAAAAACAGATATAATTTCGCAAAAAGCAAATTTTCTTAGTAGTATTCGTTGATTTCTCTTATCAATTCTTTTTCATCACTAGCTCCATCAACCCAATCTATATATTTTTTCGTACCTGTTTTTAAATATGATAGCCAACCTTGCAGTGAAGAAATATAATTATCGTCTAGTGTGGATAATTTTGAGTATTTGCCGACATAAACATTTCCTGCATTCCAGGATTCATGTCTTACTGGATATAGATATCCATTCTTGTTACCACTAATAATTTTTGCATATCCATCCTCATCTATAACAAGTTGATTTGAGACTCTATCATCAGCAGAGCGCATAATATCTTCTATTTCTTTTTTGGTGAACAAGTGAGATGGTTTTCCAGTTCTAATTAGGTGAATAGAAAAACAATTTTCATAGAAATCTAACGGAGCCAAATTGTTTTCTTTAAGTATTCTGCGCACTTCTGCTTTTAAAAGATTTTCAATTTGGATAGCCACATTTCTGTCATAGACACAATAACAGCATTCTTTTTCAAGTTTTGAATTGATTTTTCTGATTTTTCCATCTGAACAAATAAAATAGGTTGTTCCATTAAGGATTTCTAAAAAGGAAGATGCTTCTTTAAATGGAGTAAAATTAAAGAGAAATTCAATCTTAGGGTCATCTGGAGGCGCATAATCTGGAAGTATTCGTTTAAAACTGAAATTTGAAAAGTTTTCATCAATAAAAGCCTTAGATTTGTTGGTTTCTTCAAAATTAATTTTTGCTGATATCTCAGCTTTAGATTCCTTCTTAAAGGGATTGCGATTGAATTGAGGCATAGATAATATTTTTCGTTCTACTTCACTATCCAAATATTTTTTATGCAAGTTTGCTTCTTTGATGTGCTCATACACCTTAGAGTACAGGCCGATAAGATACACTATGTAATCACGAAATTCAGTACATGAACAATCACCGTGTCGGCCATCATATGTAGAGTTTATCATATTGTATGGCCCGGCCTTCATTGCTATTAAAAATTTCCCCGTGGTATAACGATATACAACTTTGTATCCTTCTGGTAGCGGAACCCCTGTATCGTAGTCATAAATGCCATACTGAGCAAATTCTGCTGATACATAATGAGCAGGGACATCTTCAACTAAACATTCTTCATCGCTAACACATGGCTCAAATATTGGGTGTAAGTTGTCAAGTTCTAGTAGAAAATAGTTCCATCTGTAGTTGTTTTTAAATCCTTCAAAATACAACTTTCGAGGTTTAACAATATGACAAAAGCCTATCGTATCATATAATTTTATGCATCCTTCTTCTGCTGCTAGTTCAGCATTTGAGAAATCCAACCCACCCTTATTATGAAAAAACATGTGATTATATGCTGGGGTATTACCTATAATATTTAACACACTAACAATATCTTTACAATCGCTCCAAGAAGACGATTCGGGATGTGTGTTGCCGAACAACTGATGGCTAAGAAAAGTCCAATCACTAAGTTGAGATTTGTAATAGTCGGAGTATATTTCCAGCCAATTGATTAGTCTGTCCTTAAATTCTGCAATAGTAGGGCGCTCAGAGGGATTATTATTAGTTGCATCTGTTAATAATTCCTCCAATTCAACTAAGTGCGCATTCCGATATTTTTCAATGTAATGTAGGCCAAACTGGGGATCTGCGTAATTATATACTCCATCAAATCCCTTTTCGTCATCAGATAAAAACATCCAAACAGTTTTTGCAAAAGAAAATACATCTGCTTTTTTCCCATCAGCATTCTTAGGGTTGCGTTTCATTTCAGGGGCGATTGTAAATATAGCTCCAAGACCTTTATCAGACTTTGTAAAATCATTCTCACTTTCAGGAAAATCAACTAATCCAAAATCTCCGAAATAAAATCTTTGGTCATAAAAGTAAATGTTAGAAGGTTTAATATCTCGATGAGATATTCCTTCTTTATGAAGCTCAATTAGTGTGTTGCACAGAGATATAACACATATAATGATGTCTTGGATGCTTAATTTATTTCTCCTTATATAGTCTATTGCAGACATGGCAACAGGCATAGTATACCAGTACTCATCTTCAGAATAGTCAAATATTGGAAGGATTCCTGCAATTGTGGAATGATATTCCCGCATTATGTGGATTTCTTCGACAAAGCGACTACGCTTTTCCAGTCCGCGATTAACTAAATCCTTTAATGCGTATTCTTGTCCGGTAGCATTATTCTTCACGCGATAAACTTCTGCATTTCCACCTTCGCCTAACTGCTCAATCTTTTCAAATTGGTTTTCCCAGTTTTTTTGCTTAGCCACATTATCACCTTCTTATAGCATATTTATATTTACTTAATTATACAAAAGTTTTTCAAATTCATCAATAATACAACCGTGTAAACGGACAAAATTTCTAGCTTTTGCACGCTATAGACCTCAAACCTATGGCGTTTTTTTATGCCCGACAGACGGCAACACAAACTGTATCAAAAGGGGTGGAAAATCAAGTGTTTTATCTTCT
>JAHHTL010000078.1 GCA_020024635.1 Ruminococcus sp. | reverse complement strand
ATGGTCAAAAACGTTATCAGCTGGTTGTTATAGTAAGCGTCGTAAGTAAGCGACGCTTAAATTTATGTATAGACAATCCATTTGGCGATTACTCAGTGAAGCGATTGATTACTTTAAATGATTTTAATTGTTTTTGAGACAATGTAATTTTACCTTCTTTCATAATTTTATAGTTTATCCAAAAGTGACATTAACATAAGTTAATAACAAATGTTGACACCTACGCTTGAATATTTTGTCGAACATGTTATAATGGAAGAAAATTATGCTGATATTTTAATATTGGTGTTTTTTGTCGATTTGTATGGAAAGGAGAGTATATGAAGAAAAAAACAAAATCCAGAAAAAAAATAGTACATAATAGAGTTGGAAAGCTAATCGCATTGATTCAGTTATTGCTTTCCTTTATTTGTGTAGTGATGGTGGGTATCAGCGGATTGTTGCCGATGAAATATATGTTGATGATCGTGTTAGCGGCATTTTTGTTATTTGAGATTCCTTATTTATTGCAATATACAAAAGGTAAGGGGAATATTATCGGAATTGTGATTAGTATATTGATTTGTATCGGTTCAATCTTTGGAATCTACACGATATCTAAAGTTATTGGACTTATGAGTGCTGTTGGTGGGGCAGAATATAAAACTGACAATATGGTAGTAGTTGTAAGAAAAGATGATCCTGCGGAGAATATACAGGATGCATCAGATTACCAATTTGGTGTTCAGAAAGCATTAGATAAAGAAAATACTTTGAAAATGTGTAAAGAGTTGGAAAAACAGATTAATAAGTCTTTAAATACAAAAGAGTATCCGGGAGTCGTAGAAGAAGCACAGGCACTTTTAAGTGGAGAACTGGATGCGGCTATTTACAATAGTGCATTTGTAAGTTTGATCGAAGGAAGCATCGAAGGATATTCAGATCAGATAAAAGTAATCTATCAGTATGGAATTAAAACAAAGTTGGAACCAGTAGAGAATAAGTCGGTTGAGGATGCGTTTAATATATATATCAGTGGTATTGATGTGGAAGGAGCTGTATCTACAACAAGTCGTAGTGATGTAAATATTATTATGACAGTTAATCCAGATACCCATAAAATTCTTCTTACTACAACCCCAAGGGATTATTATGTCCCAATTCCTGATATATCAGGTGGTATGCCAGATAAATTAACTCATGCTGGATTGTATGGAGTAGATGCATCCATGCGAACATTGGAAGAAATTTATGATATCGATTTATCTTATTATGCAAGAGTAAACTTCACTTCTTTGATTAAGATTGTAGACGCCCTTGGGGGAATAGACGTATATTCTGATTATGCATTTACTGCAGATGCAGGTGGGTATTCCTTCCAAGAAGGAATGAACCATATGAATGGAGAGCAAGCATTGGCATTTTCAAGAGAACGATATAGTTTCTCTGATGGTGATAATCAGCGAGGCAAAAACCAGGAAGCAGTTATTACAGCAATTTTAAATAAAGCAATGTCGCCAGCTATTCTTAAAAATGCAGGAGAAATTATTTCAGATGTAAGTGATAGTGTAGAAACTAATATGACACAGAAAGAAATGTCTAAGTTTATTAGTATGCAGCTATCAAGTGGTGCTTCATGGGATATTCAATCGGCATCGACGCAGGGAATTCTGGCAGGGGAGTATCAACCGTGTTTTTCAAGCGGAGGACAGCCACTGTCTGTAATGTTTCCAGATGAGAATTCAATAGCGGAAAATTCTAATTGGATGAAACAGATATTAGAAGGAAATTAAATATAAAATAAGGAAGAGAGAACTAGCATATGAATAGAGAACCAGATAGAGTTATTACTTTTAGTCCACCAGATATTACAGAGATAGAAATTAATGAAGTTATTGATGCTCTGAAATCGGGGTGGATCACAACGGGACCAAAAACAAAAAAATTAGAAAAACTTCTTGCAGAATTTGTGGGAACAAAAAAAATGGCATGTCTAAATAGTCAGACAGCAGCTGGTGAAATGGCACTGCGTCTTCTTGGAATTGGTGAAGGGGATGAGGTTATAACATGTGCATATACGTATACTGCAACAGCATCTGTAATTGATCATGTTGGGGCCAAGATTGTTATGGTGGACTGCCAAAAAGAATCTTTGGAGATGGATTATGACGCCCTAGAAAAAGCTATTACTTCTAAAACAAAGGCGATTATTCCTATAGATATAGCAGGTATACCATGTGATTATGAGAGAATATTTGAAATTGTTGAGATAAAAAGAGCACTGTTTAAAGCAGAATCACATACCGAATTAGGGCAGAGAATTCAAGAAAAATTAGGACGCGTATGCGTTATATGTGATGCGGCTCATGCTCTTGGAGCATCTTATAGAGGAACTATGGTTGGTGCGATTGCTGATTTTACAAATTATTCATTCCATGCTGTAAAGAACTTTACAACTGCAGAAGGTGGAGCAATCACATGGAAGTCAATACCAGAAATTGATGATGAAGAAATTTATCATCAGATTCAATTGTATTCTTTACATGGACAAAGTAAAGATGCACTTGCAAAAACTAAGCTCGGTGCGTGGGAATATGATATAAAAGGTCCATGGTACAAATGTAATATGACAGATATTATGGCAGCTATGGGACTTGGTCAATTATCACGTTATGAAGGAATTCTTGCTAGAAGAAAAGAGATTATTGAAAAGTATGATGCTGCTTTTAAACCATTAGGTATAGAAGTATTGCCTCATTTTACAGAGGAACACATCTCATCAGGACATCTATATATTACACGTATTCCGGGAATAACTTCAGAGCAGCGTAATGAGATTATTACCCAAATGGCTGAAAATGGTGTGGCAACAAATGTTCATTATAAACCGTTGCCTATGCACACAGCTTATAAAAATTTAGGATTTGATATTAAAGATTATCC
>JAHHTL010000077.1 GCA_020024635.1 Ruminococcus sp. | reverse complement strand
ATAATCAGTGTAAATGTTTTAACGCTTTGCAAAATGCAACTGCAGCCATTGTACTTACAAATGTGGCCACAATCCCCGCACCCACGATGAATGTCGGATTGGCACTTCCGTACTGACTTCTATAAGAAATAATATTAACAGGAATTAGCTGCAAGGAAGAAATGTTTAGTATCAGAAACGTGCACATTTCCTTTGAAGCCACATGGGGTTTTACTGTTACTTCTCCCCTCTTTCTTCTTTCCTCCTCCAAATCTGACAGCGCCTCCATGGCCTTTAGTCCCGCCGGAGTTGCCGCCCATCCAAGTCCGAGAATATTTGCAATAAAATTAGTTGTAATATGTGTATTTGCTATGTGTCCTTTTGGTATATCTGGAAAAAGAAAATGAATAACAGGAGAAGCTTTTTTTGTCACCGATTCTATGATTCCTGCCTGTGTTGCAATTTCCATAAGGCCACTCCAAAAAGACAGGACACCAAGCATTGTAATACACAGCATTACCGCTTCTTTTGCAGAATCAAGTGCAGCATTTGTAATATCTGGCATGGTTCCATGAAATGCTCCATACACAATTCCTACGATCATCATACTTGCCCAAAGATAATTCAATGTTATTTCTCCCTTCCTGATTGTTCTTCACACATTTCCCACATATATTTTTCTACAATCGGAAATGGCGCCGGTCCAATATCTAACACCATCTTATGAAACTTTCTTTGAGAAGCATCTTTTCCTTCCCGTCCCATATATTTTTCTTTCAAACCTACAAACTCCAGATACCCAATATAATATTTCAAATAATTTCCCGGGCATCCAAGAATCAAATCATACATCCGATCTGTCATTTGTTTTTGTTCGATTCCATATTGTTTGAGAAAATGAAATACCTCATCTCTGGTCCATCCCTCGTAATGGATTCCCATATCGGTCAATGCATATAATCCAAGTATAATGGAGCTGTTTTTCTGCAGAATCGTCGCTTGATTTTTCGGAAGCGAAGATAAATAGTAACTTCCCATTTCTGCATAAGTTGCCCAACCTTCCACATATCCTCCAAAATGAAACATACTTCTAATGGGATCTGGATTCGTCTGTGCAAAGTATACAGTCTGGTACAAATGCCCTGGATACCCTTCATGAGCAAGTGTAGTGTATAATGTTATAGGATCATTAATATATGCCCTATTTACATAGATCACATTTTCTTGCGTGTAATCAATTGCCGGAATCATATAAAAGGCAGGGCTTAAATTTTTTTCCATTTCGCGTGGCACATACTTTACATCTATATTGGTGTCTCCTAATTTTGGAAATGTAGATTTTATTTTCTGTTTTAACTCTTCCAGTATAACAATCGGATTGCTTTCTTTTAACAATGTTGGTTCATTTTTTTCTCTTTTTTCAAGTATAATAGCGTTTTCTAATGCCTGATAATCCATCTGTATTTGATTTTTCGTCAGTTCTTCCATCTCTTTTACACTACGTCCGGAACAGGAAGATTGGGTGGCAATCCATTCATAATACTTTTTTCCATCCGGAAAATTACAAAGTCCTCCCTCATTCTTCCCACATCCTTTGAGCCGTTGTATGACCGTCTCAAGATGTTGGTATGCCGGAAATACGTAGGCATTCAAAAGTTGCGCATTTTTCTGGATATATTGTTCCTTTTCCTTTGGACTAAGTTGAAAATCCTCTAGTTTTTTGACAAATCCAGAAAATAAATGATTACTTTCTTTCTCTTCATAAAAAGCTCTACACTGTTGTATAACCTCATCTGCTGCTCGATCTGACATAAAAAGTCCTGCATTGGCCTTTTCAATTTCAAATTTTTCTATAGATGTAAAATAATCCTGCGTCGTTTTTATTAATTCAAGGTATGTAGTAATATCTTCCTCTTTCCGAAATTGAAACTCTTCCAAAAGTACAGGAAGTTGTGTATGAATCCCGTTTACCGTTCCCAATGGTTCCTCATACAAAAGATACGGTACCTCTTTTCTTATTTGATTTAAATACTCTGAGATTACATCATACGTCAGCCGATTTTTCATTGACAACTGTTTATAATCAAACGCCTGAAGTGCAGCTTCTATATTTTCTACCGACGAGGAAAGTTCTTCTGGTGTTGATGAAATCGTTCCATAGGTTACCGGAATCTGCGCAATCCCATATGCTTTTGGATCTCGTAAAGAATAGTGAAGACTAATCGTATTAGACGTAACTTCTTTACAAAATAGTTCCTTTGTAAAATTACGAAACTGTACATTTTCATTGTCTTTACGCTTGGTACACCCCGTAAAAGCAAGTAGGAATACAAACAAAAAAACAAAACTGATTGTTATAATTTTCTTATGGTTTTTTTTAGGATTTGAAACGAACATAGGAACTTTCCTTTTTAGTCTTTGCCTTATCCTATGTTTTCTTTTGTTCAGATATGCTTTTATCATTGTTTTTCTATTTATTGCATATACTAAACAAACACTCCTTAAAGAAATGAGTACTTATGAAATTTCTGATTTATCTTTCCCAATATATCATTCCTACACTCATTTTACTCATCCTTATTTATGGTATTTTAAATAAAATAAATGTATATGACACGTTTATTGTTGGAGCCAAAAATGGATTTTCTACTGTTTTTAAAATCATGCCTACGTTAATTGGACTTATGACAGCTGTTGGAATTTTAAGAGCCTCTGGATTTTTAGACTTTCTTTGCGCTTCTATCGAACCATTTACAAAATACATCCATTTTCCAGCCAAATTGGTTCCTCTTTCCCTCGTTAAAATGTTTTCTTCTTCTGCTGCAACCGGATTACTTTTGGATCTTTTTAAAAATTATGGACCCGATTCTTTCCTTGGTCTTGCCGCCTCTATTTCCATGGCTTGTACAGAAACCATTTTTTATACCATGAGTATTTACTTTATGACCGCTAAAATAAAAAACAGCCGGTACACATTGCCCGGCGCTTTATTTGCAACAACAATGGGATTATTCGCAAGTGTTGTTCTTGCCCATCTATTATATACAACTCCTCTATAAC
>JAHHTL010000076.1 GCA_020024635.1 Ruminococcus sp. | reverse complement strand
CAATGTCCTCTGTGGCAGCCCCTTCCACAGAAGTAACTATAAGTCCTGTTACTACTATTGATTGTTCTGTATAAATCATTTAATCAATCACTGAAAATGGATTAGAACAATTTCATCCTTTCCCTTTTCTTCTATATATTATTGCAGTTTTATCAGTCAGTCACAACAAAAAAGACTATCAGAATCATTACACTCTGATAGTCTTTATTCTTCCAATATTTCCCAGTATCCTTTACCACCCTTGCCACGAAATCGAATTCGTCCATTTTTTGACAATATTCTTAGCTTATATTGTGCCCCTGACAAACTACACTCCAATCTACTGGCAATTTCTTTTGCTGTAATCGTTGGCTTCTCTCGTATCATACAAATAACTTCTTCTCGAATTTCTTCTTTCTTCCGTAAATTATTAAACATAGAGCCAAATTCAATCCGAATAACTTGTTCCAACTGCTTTTCAGCTTCTTCACGTATCCCCATGATATTTACTGGATTATATACAATTTCCATATAGTCAGGAAATACTACAATGTGATCTATTTCTTTTAGCATCTCATTTACAGATGCTAATTCGATATTTTTTCCACTCTGCAATTCTTTCTCAATTTCATCTAAACGTTGTTTTTTAGATGTTGTTTTTATACGTTGCTTTTCCATTTGCTTCTTTTTTTCTCGACATCTTTCCAGTGAGTGATTGAGTGATTTTGCTTTTCGCTTATACATCTCATCGGTCAATATCCCATTCAACAGCTTATCTAGCAATAGATCTTGTTGTTCTTTGATATGATTCTCTTCTTCTTTGATCACTTTTAGTTTGTCGGTTAATTGATCCTCGTCCAACACACGACGCAGTAAGGAAATCGTATCTATGATCACCTGATCTTTATCAATGGAAAATTGTTCCAAACATATTTGCTCAAGTAAATCATATAACTTCTTTTCATCTAAATGTATATTGTCACATCCTTTTTCGCCTTCCATTCCTATTTTAGATATCTGTGGTCGTGTCTTATCTTTTGATTTTCTCCCTTCTAATGTATATTTTCTACATTTCCATTCTTCGATATACGAACTTTCTCTATTACTCTTTCGAACTCTTCTATAATATGGATTTCCACAAAGTCCGCAAATAATCTTTCCACTCAAATGATACTTTCCCGAATTGCTACCTTTGAGAAAACTTCCGTTTTGATTTGCTTTCGTAGCTCTTGTGTCAATTTTATTATTTGCTTCCATCCACAATTCTTTCGATACTGTTTCCGGGACTTTATGTTCATATCGAAACTGCTGTTTTTTCGGAACATTCTCTACTATTTTTGTTTCAAAATCAAAATGCAGACGATTCATCACAACAGTTCCCATATTGATTGGATTTCTTAATATCCGCAATACATCATCTTCTGTGAATCTTTTGCCGCTTCGCTTTTTTATTCCTTCATTAGAAAGTATATTTGCAATTGTTCTACTTCCGTAACCATCTGCACATAGCTGATACATACGCTGTTTTACTTTTGCCTCTTCTTCAATCAATACAATTGATTTATCTGGAAGCTTTTTAAACCCGTATGCATTCGATGTCAGTATGACAGAACCGCCATTTTTTTGACGGTTCCGATGTGCATTATTTATTTTTTTACTCAATTCACGACTGTATTCTTCTGCAAGGATTGCCTTAATACCTGTAATCAAGGCATCATCTGTTGTGTAGAATTTACTTTCTATGTATATGAATAGCTTTTTTCCATTTGATACAAGCCGATCCACAAAAAGATACCAGTCTTTTGTGTTTCTCATTAATCGATCCTGCGATTTTATCACAATAAGATCAAATAGATTGTTTTCCAAATCTTCATAAAGTCGGTTATATTCCGTTCTCCCCTTCGTTGTAGTTCCTGAACGACTTTCAATATACGAATCAACCAGTGTCCAATTCATTCTTGTGACACATTCTTTTGCCTCTTTTACTTGATTGATTAGTGCATCTTTCTGACTTTCTTCTTCCGTACTACAACGTGCATAGATTACAGCACGCATAATTTAACCTTCTTTCACAATTTTCAATAGTTTTAATCGTTCCGCATCCGAAATCAAATTCTGTTTTACAAGTAATTTTACTAATTGGGTAATGATTTTATTACGATTCATAGTTTGTTCTCCTTTTCCTTTTTTATAACTGACACATCTCGTCTCCTAATCTTTTGTATAGCATATGTCAGCATATTTAAATCAATACCTAATAATTTCAAAGGGAAATTAAGCAAACATGAATGATTGCATTCCAAAAAATTTTGTATAACGATTCCGTTCTTTTTGTATTGTTTTTGTATCGCCAATGCTATTTTCCTCTCAAATTCAATGAAAGATTCACCGATGTATTGGCGAGAGATAGTGTTTGAATAGCTAGCGATCGTTGGATCAATTATTTCAATTGGTTTTATCGTCTTCACCTCATGTGGTTCCTGTGCTATTTCTGGTAGTTCTACTTTTTCATGTTCATCTGTAGAGCAAATAATTTCAACTTTAAAATTTTCTTTTTTTCTTTCCTCCATTTTTTCTTTTTTGTTTTTCTCTCATCTCTCTGTATTATCGTCCAATAAATAATTGTAAAAAAAGCGGGTTTCAATCCCACTTTTTCCGTATGAAATATGGCACTGCTATTACTTAGCAATGCCATCTTAAATATTTCTGGTATAGAAAGTATACAACTATTACAATTACCACTGCCTACGATTTCTACACTCATAGATTTCATTCGATTATCTACAGCACATATAACTAGATGCTCCCTATCTCTTTCTCCTAAAATATCTTTTATCCATTGTGCTGCTTTTTCTTTAGAACTTAAATTACTTTGACAATATTCTACGGTTTTGTCTCTTACCACTTACAGGTGTACTACAGGAATTCTCTGTGATTCCATATAAAATTCCTCCACCCTTATTGTATTTAACAGTTTTTACCGTTCTTCACTGTTATAATATACAATCAAGAATTAGAATTTAAACATTGTTTTACAGTCACGTAATTTGTTTAGGTACTAAAAT
>JAHHTL010000075.1 GCA_020024635.1 Ruminococcus sp. | reverse complement strand
TTCACATTATTTTTCTTCTTTAGAGGAAGCTTTAGCGGCAGATAATGCTAAAGGAGAAGAACAGCAGTATCAAAATCATATTGACGAGATAATCAAAAGATTTGAGAGTGATAAATACGTAACTATATATTTTAAAGCAAAAAAAGATGAATCTACAGAATGTATTACAATGGCAAAATTTATCAAAAAAACAATAAATGAGATAGAAAAATATGCATTCTTGTATAGCATACCTACAGAAGTAAAGGTAGGTGGAAAAACAATTGGAAGCCTTGAAAACTTAATTCAAGGTCAGCTCGCACTAAGTGACTATTTGCAAAATATGAATGTTAATCCAGAAAACACAAGGTTTGTTTTTGGGGACTGTGAATCAAAAGAAGTGTACAAAATGAAAGTAGAAGGTCAAGAACCTTCTGGGATTATTCAGTATGACACATGTCAAGGCAAAAGATATTTTTGGTACTATGAAAATTTAGAAAGTACAGTTATAGGAGAAAAGTTACAGCTTACACTACACTGATTTAAGCTGAGTATTTACAAGGGGAGGTTTTTATGGCCGTTAGAGAAAAAGAAAGGAATAAGCAGCTGGTGACGGGAATCCTGGCCCATGTAGATGCCGGAAAAACGACATTGTCAGAGAGCATGCTGTATAAAAGTGGAACCATAAGAAAATTAGGACGTGTGGATCATAAAGATGCATTCTTAGATACGTTTGATTTGGAAAAAGAACGAGGAATTACGATTTTTTCAAAGCAGGCAGTATTTCAGTGGAAAGACATGGAAGTGGTGCTATTAGATACACCAGGGCATGTGGATTTTTCAGCAGAAATGGAGAGGACATTACAAGTATTAGATTATGCCATTCTCATAGTAAGTGGTTCAGATGGAATCCAAGGGCATACAGTGACTTTGTGGAGATTATTAAAGCAGTATCAGATTCCTACGTTTATTTTTGTAAATAAAATGGATCAGATGGGAGCAGACAAAGAGAAAATTCTGGAAGCATTAAAAAAGAAATTTGGAACGGCTTGTATTGATTTTAGCAATGCAACGAATCTAGAAGAGATGGATGCTCTTTGGATGGAAAACCTTGCTGTATGTGAAGAGGAAATCTTAGAGCACTATTTAGAGACAGGGATGCTAGAAGAAGAGCAAGTCAAAACAGCTATAAAGAATCGACAGATATTTCCGGTTTACTTTGGATCGGCTTTAAAACAAGAAGGTGTCGAAGAGTTTTTAGAGGGGTTTTATCAATATACAAGACAAGTACAGTATCCGGAAGCCTTTGGAGCGAAGGTCTATAAAATTGCAAGAGATGATCAGGACAACCGTTTGACGTATTTAAAAGTAACTGGTGGAAGCTTAAAAGTAAAAGAGATTCTAAAAGAGACTGAGGAAAAGATTAATCAAATCCGCATTTATTCTGGTGCAAAATTTGAATCTGTACAGGAAGTAAAGGCAGGAGGTGTCTGTGCAGTGATCGGGCCGGAAAAAACATATCCAGGTCAGGGACTTGGGGTAGAATCGGCACAGGATATGACCATTTTAGAACCTGTTTTAACCTATCAGATTCAACTCCCGCCAGATTGTGATGTACATAAGATGCTTTTGGCATTCAAACAACTGGAAGAAGAAGAGCCACAACTCCATATTGTGTGGGAAGAACAAGTTTCTCAAATCCATGTGAAGCTAATGGGAGAAGTGCAGATAGAAGTTTTAAAACGTATCATCTGGGAGAGATATCACGTTCGGGTTGAGTTTGGAGAAGGAAAAATCGTATATAAAGAAACCATCGAAGAAAAGGTGGAAGGAGTAGGACATTTTGAACCTTTGCGACATTACGCGGAAGTCCATCTTCTCATGGAGCCTTTGGAGAGAGGAAGCGGACTTGTATTTGATACAAATTGTGGCGAAGATGTGCTAGATCGAAATTGGCAACGGCTAGTTCTTACCCATTTAGAAGAAAGAGAACACAAAGGAGTTCTTACGGGTGCCCCGATTACGGATATGAAGATTACATTGATTGCAGGAAGATCCCACAAGAAACATACAGATGGGGGGGATTTTCGGCAAGCAACCTATCGGGCTGTGCGACAAGGGCTTCGAAAGGCAAAAAGTCTTTTGTTAGAACCGTGGTATGAATTCCGAATGGAGTTGCCGCCAGAAAATATCGGAAGAGCAATGACAGATGTCCAAAATATGCACGGAAAATGTGCGCAGCCTATTGCCGAAGAGGGAATCATGATCCTTACAGGTACAGCGCCGGTATCCGCTATGAGGGGATATCAAAAAGAATTGCTTTCCTATACAGGGGGACATGGAAGGTTGTTCTTTGAATTAAAGGGGTATGAAGCATGTTATGATCAGGAGCGAATTGTAGAAGAAATCGGCTATGATCCGGAAGCAGATTTCTTCCATCCAACAGGTTCGGTATTTTGTGCGCATGGTGCTGGATTTCTTGTGCCGTGGTATGAAGTGGAACAGTATATGCATGTGGAAAGTCCATTGGGTGAGAAAAAAACAGATCTGAGTATACAGATTCCGTCCATACGTCCAAAAACAAGTAGGATTGAATTAACCCAAGAGGAGTTAGATGAAATCTATGCCACGAGACTTCGACCATCAAGAAATTATGAAGATACAACACCAATTACAGTAACAGCAAAAGAAAAAGGTGTTTCTAACGGAAAGTGGGAAGGACAAAAGCGAGAAATCGAAAAGACAAAAGAACAATATCTTTTGGTAGATGGATATAATATTATTTTTGCGTGGGAGGAGTTAAAGGAACTTGCAGAGATAAATATTGAAAGTGCTAGGGATCGACTGATGGATATTCTGTCCAATTATCAAGGATATAAAAAATGCACCTTGATTCTCGTATTTGATGCGTATAAAGTACAGGGAAATTTAGGGGAAGTACTAAAATATCATAATATTTATGTAGTCTATACAAAAGAAGCAGAAACAGCAGATCAGTATATTGAAAAAACAGTCCAGAAGATTGGAAGAAAATATCAAGTGACTGTTGCTACATCCGATGCTCTGGAACAAGTGATCATTATGGGAAAAGGGGCTCACAGAATGTCGGCGATTGGATTAAAAGAGGAAGTCCAAGCTATGAAAGAAGAAATTCGGAAAGAGTTTCTTAAAAAGACGCCAGAAGATAAGAATTATTTGTTTGATCATATGGATAAAAAAATGGCAGAAGAAATGGAAAATATACGTTTAAATAAAAAGCAATAGCGGACTCTTCGGAGTCCGTT
>JAHHTL010000074.1 GCA_020024635.1 Ruminococcus sp. | reverse complement strand
ATATTTGTTGAAACCTATTGTATTTGATGATCTATCAAAAATATTACAAAAGTTAAGGGCAACAATCGAAAGGGAAAGAGGAGAAAAACAAAAAAACCTCTTAAAATCTGCCGTCTATGAAGAAACAAAAAGCAGTGAAATGCAGAGAGTGCAAATTGCTTATTTTTGCGCAGGACCAATGATAAAAGACGGATTTGAAGAAAGCGTAGAAGAATGTGATTTTTGGAAAGGTATAAATCTAGATAATATTGCATTAAACTTTTTGCCCCCAAAAAGTACGGTATATACATTTGGAAAATACCAGGTGAATGAAAAAATCATGTTGATTGTCTGCAATGAAGATATCAGTGTGAAAAATATTTGCACGTTGATTGTAGAAGAGGCAAAAAAAGTAAACGTATGTATTACAGCTGCTTGTCACAGAGAAAAAATAGATTTACAAAAAATACCATCAGTTAGTCGTAAACTGAGAAAATTTATGAAGTCAAATATTTTATTTGGGCAAGCAGCTGTGTTTGAAGATACCGACACAATGAATAAGGAGGATCAAGATAATCACCATCTGTTTTCAAATATTTTTTCAGGAAATGAAAATACAGTACTAAAAGCAGCTGAATTGGTCTTTAGCAATGAAATGCTAAGACAAGAAGATGTTGTGTGTTTTCTGGAAGAAATTTTTAAACTTGTTTTTCCGGAATCCAAGGAATATCTGGAAGAAAATGAGGACACAATATGGAATTTGATTTTGTATTCTTCCAATGGGAAAGCACTATACGATAATTTAGCAGAAATACTCTTAGAAAAGGGCATAAGTGAAAAACAAGAAACAACACAACAATTAATGGAACGTGTAGAACGGTACATTCAGAAACATTTGGCAGAAGGTATAACGGTAGCATCTATTGCTGATAATTTTGGGCTTGTACCTCCGTATCTGAGTCGACTATTTAAAGAATATAGCGGTTATACGTTATCTCAATATGTTCAAAAAATACGTATTGAACGTGCTAAGACTTTACTAGAGATGGATGGAGACATTCTTGCAAAAGATGTTGCAGAAATTGTAGGATATCCGAATCCTTTATATTTTTCTAAGATGTTTAAGAAAAAAGTTGGTGTATATCCGTCAGAGTATAAGAAACAAAGCCAAGAAAAAGAATGATTGTATAGGAGGAAAAGATGGAATTTAATTTAAGTAAATTAGATGATAATAAAAAGAAGAATACCGCTTGCTTTTTAGAAAAACAATGTCATAGTTATGGAGAAACAGAGAGATTTATTGAATACAGACCAATATCAGATCATGCTATTACGGTAGATTATGATGGTAAGAATGTTGTTATATCTACAGATCAGGAAGTAGGTTTCTATCGTGGACTTCATTTATTTATGCAGGAACTTTCAACTCAGGGTGATACACCATTTTCTATTAACGAGACCTCTAGATTCACTGAAAGAGGATTAATGCTTGATTGCTCTAGAAATGGTACCTTGAATATAGATTTCATAAAAGAGACCATTGGTATATGTGCGGCAGCCGGAATTAATCAAGTGTATTTATATATGGAGGATGTATATGACATTCCAGAGGATCCATATTTCGGTGCTTTTCGTGGGAAGTATACACTTCAGGAATTGAAAGACTTAGATAGTTATGGGAAAAATCTGGGAGTCGAACTTATTCCAGCAATTCAAACGTTGGCTCATTTACATACATATTTAAGGTGGCCTATAACAAAAAGTTTGCAAGATACAGAAGATATTTTACTGGTTGGCTCAAAAGAAACCGAGGAATTGATTCGAAGACTAATTCATTATGCATCATTACCATTTTCTACAAAAAAGATTCACGTAGGTATGGATGAGGCAGATTTACTTGGACTAGGAAAATATCTTCGAATAAATGGATATCAGAAGAGACATGAAATTATGAAAGAGCATCTTGACATGGTATATCGCATCTGTAAGGATGAAGAACTTCAGGTTCTTATGTGGAGTGATATGTTTTTCCGCCTAAAATCTCCTACTGGCGATTACTATGATCTTCCAGAAGATGTGGACTTTAATGAACATAATGAGCTTCCTGAAGATTTGTCCTTGGTATATTGGGATTACTATCATCATAATCAAGCAGTATATGATAAAAATATTAAGTTGCATCATAAATTATCAAATAATTTATATTTTGCAACGGGTGGATGGACATGGAACGGACTTGCTCCAAACTATAGAAAGACCAGAAAAACAATGGAAGAAGGTCTTAATAGCTGTTCGGACAATGGTATAGAGAAAGTGATGTGTACATTTTGGTTTGATAATGGAATGGAAACTCCTGCAAGAACACTTTTATATTCGGCATTATATTTTGCTCAACTATGTTACGATGATAAATGTGAAGCGGATAAGTTAGACAAATGGTTAATTCAACTTACAGGGTGTACAGCGAAAGATTTCATGCTCTTTGACTTATTTGACAGTCCGGACGGAATTTTGGAAGATAATGAGAATGCAGATAATCCTTCAAAATATCTATTGTATCAAGATCCGTTGGTAGGAATTTTTGATGGCCAGGTTGAGGAAATGGCACTGGATACATATTATTCAGAATTATATTCCAAACTTAATGAAATAGAAAAGACGAACAGTATAATGAATGAAATTTTTGCTTATTATAAAGAATTAGCATGCGTTCTGATAGATAAATCTATGCTTGGTGTGAAACTGAGAAATGCATACCATAAAAGAGACAAAGCTGAATTGGAACTATTAAGAAATACTATGGAAGAATGTGCAAAAAAGATGTGGGATTTAAAAGAACTTCGAAAATCAATATGGTTTAATGAATGTAAACCTTTCGGATATGAAGTACTTGATATTCGATTCGGAGGAGTTTATGTACGGCTGATGAGTTCAATCCAGAGAATCGATGCATTCTTAAAAGGAACAATAGATAAGTTAGAAGAATTAGAAGAAAAAACAGTAAAATTTAATGAGGATTTAAAACAACCAGAGCATAAACATTGTATGGGAGGTTTTTGGCAACACATGGTAAGTGCCGCAAATATTTCGGGAATTTAGAAGTATATTTTATCCAGAAGATTATAAGCTCTTCAAGAAATTCTGATAAACGGAACTTTCCCTGTTCATACATACAAGAGAGAAAATAATAGGGATGATACAAGACAAGAAAAAAGGTGTCACTATAAAAGTTGACATATCATCTGTGTTTCGCCGGCAACATCGCTGCCCAATCATGTGCTTCCACTG
>JAHHTL010000073.1 GCA_020024635.1 Ruminococcus sp. | reverse complement strand
ACTTGCAAAATACTTTCCCAAAGCTTCTGCAATCTGACTACGACACGAGTTATGTACGCAAATAAAAGCAACTTTTTTCATTTCTATCCTCTCATTTTCTTTATCGCTACCACTATTTCGTTTTTCGATAAAACTCTACCACAAGAAACCACTTTCCCATCCACAACAAGAGAGGGTGTTGCCATTACACCATATGTAGCAATTTCTGTGAAGTCTGTTACATGTTCAATATGATCGTTCATTCTAAGTTCTTTTAGAGCTTCTAGCGTCGCCTTTTCTAACTGCTTACATTTTGAGCAGCCACCGCCAAGCACTTTAATACTCAATCGCTCTTTTTCTCGCTCTGCTTTTTTTATTGTTTCAGAAGTGCTATTTTCAAAGTAGCAACAACTAGTCTTTTCTTCTTTCTTTTTTCCAAATCCAAACAATCCCATTTTTATATCCTCCTAAATAAACCAAGCCTGAAATAGATTAAACAAATAACCAACGGCAATAATTCCCAAAGTACAAATGGTGATAAATACACCCAACAACTTTGTTTTGATTGCTTTTTTCAGCATAATCATCGAAGGGAGCGAAAGTGTTGTAACACCCATCATAAAACTTAAAACAGTTCCAAGTTGTGCGCCTTTTGCCAGCAATGCTTCAGCAATTGGTATACACCCAAAAATATCTGCATACATCGGGATGCCTGCAAAAGTAGCTATAATAACACCAAAGATCTTGTTTTTACCAAGAACTGATTCAATACTTTTCTCTGGAATCCAGTTATGAATCAGTGCTCCGATACCTACGCCAATCAAAATATACGGTACAACTTTCTTAAAAGTAGATACAACCTGTTCTCTAGCATATTTCAGCCGATCTTTCTGCTTTAAGGATGGGGAATCTATTTCCACCTGATGTGCTTTTAATATATAATCCTCTACATAACTGTCCATGTGCATTTTTTCAATCACTACTCCACCGATAACAGCAATCATCAATCCAAGAATCACATATATCACAGCAACCTTGGCTCCAAAAACACTCATCAAGAGAACTAAACTGCCTAAATCAACCATAGGGGAAGAGATTAAAAATGAAAATGTTACTCCTAAAGGAAGCCTGGCACTTGTAAACCCTATAAATAAAGGAATTGACGAGCAAGAGCAAAATGGTGTCACTGTCCCTAAAAAAGCTGCTATACAATTAGCACCTATTCCGTGAAATCGTTTCATAATCTTTTTGCCCTTTTCTGGTGGAAAATAGCTTTGAATATAAGATATTAGGAAAATCAACAAACAAAGTAAAACGATAATCTTTATAACATCATACAAAAAAAATTGAACACTTCCGCCAATTCTTGAATCTGTTTGAATTCCCATCATCTCAAGTAATCTACCAATTAGATGATTCAGCCATTTCATTCCCAGCATTTGATCTTGAAAGAACTTCCACATCACATGCCGTCACACCCTTTCTCACAAGCACAAGACAAACCACCAATAAAGTCCTTAAAAGATTTTAATGTTTCACAATTCAAAGAATAGTGATGCCATTTTCCTTCTTTTCGATCATTTACCAATCCACATTCACAAAGGATTTTCATGTGATGAGACAAAGTAGGTTGCGTAATATGGAATGTTTCTAATAATTTACACCCACACTTTTCACCATCTATTAACATCATAACAATCTGTAAACGATTTCCATCACTCAAAGCCTTACAAATCATAGCCACATTCATATCACTCACCTCTTATTGAAAATCATATACATAGATTATCATATATATAGACATCCGTCAATGTATTCGTGTAACTTCCAACATTTTACAAGGATGTTCCATTGTTATCTCAAAATTGTTCAATATTACTTTGCAAACCATTATTTTTTATTTGTAGCACCGCATCATATTTTGAAATCAACTCCGGAATTAGTTTGTGTTCTATATTAATGAATGTTAAATCTTTATCCTCCAAAAGAAATTTTTCTATTTGGTAACTACTCTTACTATCTATTGATGAGGTGGATTCATCCATCAGAACACACTTGTATGTTCTCAATAAAACACGTGCCAAGGATAATTTCTGCAATTCTCCACCGGATACATTATTTTTTGTATCTTGATATGTTTCTTGTAGGTCATGATTTTGTAAAAATCTCTCCATTTCCAATGATTGTAAGATTTCCGTTATCTGATCTTCACTATATTTTTCACTAAATAACGTAATATTTTCTTCAAATGTACCATTTAGCAATAATGGTGTTTGAAGAACAATACCTAGCTGATCATAAAAAGAGTCGTCGATTTTTTTTAGGTCTATTCCATTTATCAAGATTTCACCTTCATAGTTTTCTTCCAATTTTGTCATAAGCTTAAATAATGTAGATTTTCCACTTCCATTTTCTCCCAGTATTAGATATTTTTTCCCTTGTTGAAATACATAATTTACGTTCTTTAGAATATATTTTTCATCATATTTGAACGATACATTTTTGAATTCAATCTTTTGTATCTTTGGACATTTTATTTTTTTATCCATATTCTCTGAAATAACACTGGAAATCTTCTTGATTTTTGCTTTCAGTCCTCGGACAGAATTTAGATTTGTAACAATTCCTGAAATATTAAAAGTTGGAATAGCGAGCATTTCCGATATTTGCATAACAGCAAGTAAATCGCCCACTGTAATTGTACCTTTCATAATGTAAAATGCACCAACCACGATCAAACAAATTTCACCTAAATAGGATAAAAATGCACTTTCCATATTAATACATACTTTTGTTTTTGATTCAAAATAATTTTTCTTTGCCGTATTATTGTTGTACTCCGTCAGTTTTTTTTCATAATCATTGTTTGCAGAATTTGTTTTTAATATCAAATGTCCATTAATAAGATTTCCGACCATCTCATTTAATTTTTCATTTGCTGCCACATATTTATTGGTACGTTTTTGAACTTTTTTTCCTTGCAATGAGGAAACAACAATCGGTAAAAATGTAAATACCAAAGCTATTAGAGCCATCTGCAGATTTAAATAAACCAGTACAGCAATATTAGCAATAAATAGTACCAGATTATAGACAAGATCTAATAGACCAATGTAATGATTTTCTACCAACATCCGAATTTCATCATTTAAAATTGTAATATAATTTTGACCTGCTTCTGATTGAAATTCTTTTACTGGCATATGAATAATCTTGTTAATAATAATTTCTTTTTGCTTTTTTATCTTTAATATTCTGTATTTTTCGGTGTATAATTGACGAATTAACTCAAAAATTAAAATTCCCAAAATACACCCTATGTAAATATAAATGTTAGATAACAATTTTGATTTGTCATCTAACATACATGTATTTACAACATTTTTTAAATAAACAGATTTTACTGATGTGCATGCTGCTAAAAGTAAACCACTGGCAATCACACTCCAAAACAAAATTCTTTCTTTCACTTTATTCATTTCAGTCATCCCTCCGTATGTTATGACAAATATTTTT
>JAHHTL010000072.1 GCA_020024635.1 Ruminococcus sp. | reverse complement strand
ATACAAACAAAAATGGGGGTGCTCAATCAAGAGCACCCTTCAGTTTTTTGCGTGCAAGACATCTTTCGTGACGATTTGCCAACCCATAAATACGCCCTTTCAGCAATATTTGTCTTCCAGCTTCATTTCGGGTGTAAATAAGTTGATAGTTGCCTGTGTATTTATTCATTGATTGTGCAAACGATAGTGCATCTTCCTTACGTGTAGAGAATACTTCTGGTACTGGAAAGTATCCATCCAAGCGTTTTTTGTGTTTCGGATTATAAAGGATGTAACGTTGGTTATCGATCGGTGAAAAAAATTCATCTACACATTTTGCAAATAAGGCTTTATCATGTCCGGTTCCACCAAGAAGATAAATTATAAGGGCATCGGTTTCTGTTTTCACACGATTATTTAAAGATTCGAAATGATCGCCATATTCCAAAGCGTCTCGTATTCCAAGCCCATAAACCTTAAGAGATGCAAGAGGATTTCGGAATGTCCAAAATTTTTTAACTCTAAAAATAAAGCCAACTACATAGAAGATTGAAGATGGAAGCATTCCTAACCATAAATTAATAGGATGAGCGGACGAGGCATTATATGCTTCAATCGCCGCATAAATGCTACCTAAAATAACCCCAATAATTAGTAAGGTGATCATACGCAATGCATTTGATAAACAAATAGGATAAATGCGTTTTTCGGGAACTTCTAAAGTTTCTGCTACTTCCATGTTTTCATAAATTGCAAGAGAACGGTTCCAGCGCTCCCGAAGTGAATTTCGGTCGGAAGAAAGTGATAACATCTTTTGATTTGTTAGTTCTATATTTTTATGGGTAATAGGAAGAGTAATAGCAGATTCTATCCGAGAAATTCCACTTTCGATATAATCATTTTCGTAATCAAGCCCCATAAAGTTGTCCATGCGTCTTAGTAGAGTTTGAAAATCTTCACTCATTGTATTGGTAATCATATGTGAAAACTTGTCACCCGGTCCAATACAAACGAGGTGCCAAATATTACTTGTTTTTTCTGGATGATCTTTTAATACACGAATTGCCCGACCTCGCATTTGATTACTGAGCATATAAGATCCTACAAAGCTAGCAAGGATCAGTGAATTGATACATGGAGAGTCCCATCCTTCTCCAAGGAGTGATTTTGTTCCAATCAAAACATGGATATGCCCTTGTGAAAATAACTCTGTGATAGCTTGTGTTAGGAAATGGGCATTTCCAGTCACCTCTACTTTCACATAGTCAGATAGCTGACCTACTTTACGAAATGAAAGGCGTTTTGGATCTTCTACAAGAGTTAAAAGAGCCATCTTTGCATCTGCTGGAATGATTACCATAGAACCACAGAGCACGCCTAACTTCATCGAAGAGTTATTATGTACGCTTTCTCTACGAAGTAGCTCAAAAAAAGGAAGAACACCTAGATTATTTACATCTTTTGTTTCGTCTCCAAGTGCGCTTTCATATTCCTTTCGGATGTAATCGGTGAGAATGAGAAGACGAAGATTTTCCCCCATTTCATGAAATTCATGTGTAGTGATTGCTTTGATACTTTCACATTTTCCGACAGAATGGACAAGGAGATTTTTCAGAGATTTATTTAGTTCAAGAGTGACTGTTTTTCGTTCAATTAATCCATGGGATTTTAAGTCTTTTTTTAATTGGTTGCGGAATTCTTCATAAGAGGAATAAGATTCCGCATCCTCATATAGAAATCTTTGTAACAATACTTCCATTCTTGTGATCGACATTGGCTCCACAGTTTTATAGCCTAATAATTTTTGATATTTATTTGCATTTTTCACATTTTTAGCATTTAAAAAGATGATCATGGCAGATAAATATTCAGAATCCGCAAGCAATTCATCTGTTGGAATTTCATCTGTGAAAAATTTATGGTTTTTTATTGCAGCTTCAAATATTTCGGAGTGCATGAGATCTTGAAAAAACAAGTTGGCATTTTGTCGAAATGTTTTTATTTGTTCTTGTTCTTTTCGCGTAGGATAATTGAAATATACAAAATCTTGATGCGGACAAAGAGTTCCTTCTTTCACAAGTTCTGGAACGGTGATTTCTTCATCAATCTCTCCACACATATTGATGTAACGTTTCCACATTGTTGGGGTGGAATCGTAGGGCGGAGTTGCTGTTAAGGATACTGTGAATATGTCTGGAAAGGATTTTTTGAATTCTTCTAAGGAGCGCCACCATTCACTTCTTAAATGATGACATTCATCTAAACAGATTGCACCAAGTTTATGCTCTTGAAATAATTTCACTACATCGAAATTATGATAATCTACATTTTCGGTTTTTGTAATTTCTTCTGTCTCTTCTTCTGAAATTTCCCCGGCATATTTTGTCATGGCACTATACAATGCTTGATAAGTAGTTACAGTAAGTAGACCTGGATTTTTTAAATCTTGTGACAAATAAGATTGCTGTGCATCAGGTACTGTTAAAAATGCTTCCGAAATTCTTGAAATCCATTGTTCTCGTATTGTAATAGTCGGAGCAAGGACAAGCGTTGGTTGGTTGATTCTTCTTAAAATCTCAATTCCAAGAGTGGTTTTCCCAGAACCTGGTGCAGCAACGATATGCATTTTTTTATCGTCGATATAAGTATCAAATTGGTCAAGAACACGTTGTTGATATGATCGCCATGTCCCATGAAAGGATAAAATATCTTTTAACATTACGAGCCTCCTTTTAGAATTCGATTGTATTCATAGTATAGCATAAGTGAAAGAAATTGCCCATATTTAGAACGTTCTGTGGTTAAAATAATTCTCTACCAGTTGGATGAAAACATGCATTTGTTTTGTCATCCATTTGTTTTTATGGTAAAAGAGTTGATGATACATTTTAACACCTGTTAAATTCGTATGAATTTCGGATAACACCTGATGTTTCAGTTCGTTAGATACCGTAAATTTTGGCAAAAAAGAAATTCCCATTCCCCGTTTTAGCAGATGGATAATCGTTTCTGTATTTCCAATTTCTAAGATTGGGGAAATTTCTAAGTTCAATTCAGCGAGCATTTGTTCTAACGCATAATGATAGGCTGCACCATTTTCTGTAAGAAGAAACGGTTCCTTAATGAGTTCATGGATATCCACAATTTTGTCTCCAAAGCGGTGTTGATTATCAAGTGTAACAAAAATAACATCTTCTGCCTCTTGAACTGGACAATTCCATTGCGAACGGTAGATTTTGTGATCTAAAGTAAATACAAGATCCAGATTATTTCCTGCTGCCAGATCAAGAAGGGTATCGGTTGTTCCAGATTGAATCACGACTTCCACTTCGGGACAACGTTTGTAAAATTCCAACAACAGGTCCGGAAGTAAGGCCGTACAAATGGACTCCACACCTCCAATCCGAAGTTTTCCCTTTGGAGAGATTTCTTGTTTGGAAAAAGATAAAGCTAAATTGGTTGCTTCTTTAATTTCATTTGCATAATGAATAAATTCCTGCCCTTTTTCTGTTAAAAAAACACGTTTTCCGATGCGTTCAAAAAGTGGGGTTTCCAGTTCTTTTTCTAGTTTTTGAATTTG
>JAHHTL010000071.1 GCA_020024635.1 Ruminococcus sp. | reverse complement strand
GTATTTTATTTCCACCAGCATCAATCCATGGGGAGGAGCTGTCACGCCTGCCTCTTGCCTGTCTTTTGCCTCCAAAATATCTTTTACCTGCTCCGGCGTATAAAATCCTCTACCAACTCTTATCAGTGTTCCAACAATAATGCGAATCATGTTATATAGAAATCCATTTCCTCTGACCCGAATGGTAATCTCATCTTTTTCCTGTATCACATCCAAACTATAGATTGTGCGAACCGTATCTTCCACATTGGTACGAACATTGCAAAAACTTGCAAAATCATGTTCCCCCTTTAAATACTCTGCTGCCTGTCGCATCTTTTCAAGATCCAAATCATAAGAAACAAAATAGCGATTTAATCTCCTTGTTGGATCTGGTATTTTCGCATTTAGGATGTGGTATTCGTAAGTCTTCTCACAATCACAATATCTTGGATGCCAGTCCATGGGAACTTCTTCCGATTTTGTAATTACAATATCCTCTGGAAGTCGTTGATTTAATGCGTATGCAATTCTCTTCGGCGGAATACTTGTATTCGAATCAAACACTGCCACATTTCCAAGTGCATGCACTCCAGAATCTGTTCTGCTTGCTCCTATGATTTTTATCTCTTCTCCAGTAAGCTTAGACAACGCCTTATTTAACACTTCTTCAATTGTAATTCCATTTGGCTGGATCTGCCAGCCACAATAATTGGTGCCATCGTAGGCAACTGTAATCTTAATTCTTTTCATAAACACTCTATTGATCCAATCTAAAAAATCCAGATGTGAAACGGCACATAACGTCCGACCGCTATTATGATTCCAAGATACACGAAAGTAATTCCATAGCCCACAAAATCTCTGGTTGCATAGGTCAGTGGTTTCATTTTGGTTCTCCCCTCTCCTCCACGGTAGCAACGTGCTTCCATGGCCATAGCAAGGTCGTTGGCACGACGAAAGGCTGAAATAAACAATGGAACTAGTACGGGAATCATTGCCTTTGCCTTTTGAATCATATTTCCACTCTCAAGATCTGCCCCTCTTGCAATCTGAGCCTTCATAATTTTATCCGTTTCCTCAATCAAGATTGGAATAAATCGAAGCGCAATGGACATCATCATTGCAATTTCATGTACAGGAACGTGAAGTTTATTCAGTGGTGCCAACAATTTTTCAATGCCGTCTGTCAAAGAATTCGGTGTTGTAGTCAACGTCATAATCGAAGAACCAATGATCAAATAAATCAATCGCAATGCCATAAACACTGCAATTCGAAGTCCTTTATCCGTAATTTTAAAAACCCAAAATTTTACAAGTATTGTTCCATCGCTTGTAAGAAACAAATTAAATCCTACTGTAATCAACAAAATAATAACTATTGCTTTTAATCCTTTTACAATAAATTTAACCGGAACCTTGCTGATTTTTATCACTGTCACAAGAAATACCGTAGCAATTCCATATCCTAAAACACTATTTTGAAGAAAAAGGGAGATCAGGAACAGTAAGGTGCATGTGATTTTTACCCTTGGATCCATCCGATGTATCACGCTGTTTGCCGGATAATATTGTCCGATTGTAATATCTCTAATCATGAAAACTCCTCATTATGGCATCTGCCGCTTCTTCTATTGTCGTCACGTCTACAGGAAGGTCCATTCCTTTCTCTTTTAGCGCGTGCATAATATAAGTTACCTGCGGTGCAGCAAGCCCAATCCTTTCTAACTCTTTATAATGAGAGAACACTTCTCTTGGAGTTGCATCAAATAGTTTTTCCCCTTCATTCATAACAATAAGGCGATTCACATACTTTGCAACATCCTCCATACTATGAGAAACAAGTATCACTGTTAAATCAGTCTGCTTGTGTAAAAATGCAATTTGATCTAAAATTTCATCTCTTCCTTTTGGATCAAGTCCAGCTGTTGGCTCATCTAACACCAATACTTTTGGACGCATAGCAAGAACTCCCGCAATTGCCACTCGTCTTTTTTGTCCTCCAGATAGTTCAAATGGAGACTGTTTGTAATATTTCTCCGGAAATCCTACAAGCTCCAAAGCCTCTTTCGCCCGTCTTATGCATTCGTCTTTTGAAAAGCCCTGATTTTTCGGTCCAAAACAAACATCCGTTAAAACATCGATTTCAAACAACTGATGCTCTGGATACTGAAATACAAGTCCCACTTGGGTTCTTAATTCTTTCAAATTATACTCTGGCGCGTAAATATCTTTTCCATCATAAAAAAGCGTTCCACTTGTGGCCTTCATAAGCCCATTTAGATGTTGAATCAAAGTGGATTTTCCTGAACCTGTGTGCCCGATCACACCAACAAATTCTCCTTGCTCAATGGTTAAATTGATATCCTTTAACGCCTGTTTTTCATAGACTGTATCGGGATTATATATATAATTAATGTGTTCTAATTTAATCGACATAATGCCTCCACCAGTTCTTCTGTCCTTAAAATTCCTCTTGGGATTTTAAGTCCGCGTTTGCGTAGTTCTTCTGCTAACATGGTTACTTGAGGAACATCCATTCTATATTTTTTCAATTCCTCTACTTGACTAAACACTTCTCTTGGAGTACCAGACATCACGATTCTTCCACTGTCCATTACATAGACCTGATCCGCATCCACAACTTCTTCCATATAATGTGTGATAAGAATCACGGTCACCTGTTTTCTTTTTCGCAGTTCCTGAATAGTATGAATCACGTCTTTTCTTCCATTTGGATCTAGCATTGCCGTTGGTTCATCCAATACGATACACTGCGGAGCCATTGCAACTACTCCTGCAATTGCCACTCTTTGTTTTTGACCACCTGAAAGCTTATTGGGAGAGTTCGTGCGATACTCAATCATCCCAACTGCTTTTAAACTATCTTCTACTCGTTTCCATATTTCCTCTGTTGGAACCCCAAGATTTTCAGGTCCAAATCCTACATCCTCTTCCACAACCGTTCCAATAATCTGGTTATCCGGATTTTGAAACACCATTCCTGCCGATTGCCTGACGTTCCACAGTTCCTTAGAATCTTTGGTGTCCTTCCCATTCACCCACATGGTTCCACCTGTTGGGACAAGGATTGCATTGATCTGTTTTGCCAACGTGGACTTTCCAGATCCATTGTGCCCTAAAATCGCCACAAACTCTCCTTGCGAAACTTGAAGATCCACCTCATCTATGGCACGATTCATTCCAATGATATTTCCTTCCTCATCGTGCTTTGCATATTCATATATTAATTTTTCTGCCTGAATCATATCCACAACGACTCATTCCCCCTTTCCCTTCCTTAATACAGAACCGGTCGCCATCTCTATGACAACCGGTCTCGTTTCTCTTTTGACTATACTGTTTCTGGTTCTTCAAATGTTTCACCAAATGTATCTACTGTAACCTTTTTCATCACCTGAGCCTCAAGAGGTCTGTCGCTATAATCTGTTGCCGTGTTTGCAATTTTATCTACAACGTCCATTCCTTCTGTGATTTTTCCGAATGCTGCATAAGCTCCATCAAGATGTGGAGACGTCTCATGCATAATGAAAAACTGTGAGCCAGCTGAGTCCGGATGCATCGCTCTTGCCATAGACAATACCCCTTTTGTATGTGCAAGATCATTTCCAAACCCATTCTGTGAAAATTCTCCTTTAATAGAATATCCTGGGCCGCCCATTCCTGTACCATCTGGGCATCCACCTTGAATCATAAATCCTCTGATCACGCGGTGAAAGATCAATCCATCATAGAATCCTTTCTTTACTAAAGATACGAAATTTTTTACTGTATTCGGTGCAATCTGAGAATATAACTCAGCCTTCATGATATCACCATTTTCCATTTCAAATGTAACAACTGGATTTGCCATGATTATTTCCTCTTTTCTTTCAAAATTCAATGTACTTATTGTAGCGGAAAACTTTCTTTTCGTCAAT
>JAHHTL010000070.1 GCA_020024635.1 Ruminococcus sp. | reverse complement strand
CGTAAGTTCCCTTTTGTTTGGTCAAGTTCTTGACAAAATTATCAATTTATTATATACTTAAAAAGAGGGAGTAGTCGGCACAAGGGTGCGGTATATCAACATAATGTCGAGAGACTGGTATACCTTAATTGATGAGACTCACAGATAGCAATTGCTGTATGTGTGTCTTTTTATTTTGTTGAAATGAGATTGGCAGATACAGCAATGTATCTGCTTTTTTATTTTTAACAATAGGGAGATTGAAGGTATGGGAATTATTGAACTTATTTTTCTTGCAGTTGGGCTTGCTATGGATGCTTTTGCGGTGTCGGTCTGTAAGGGGCTGGCCATGAAGAAAATATCATTCGAAAAATGTGCTATTTGCGGGCTTTGGTTTGGAGGCTTTCAAGCACTGATGCCACTGGTTGGGTATACATTAGGTTCTCGCTTTGAAAAGTATGCGGAAGCGTTTGCCCCTTGGATTGCATTTGGTTTATTGACGCTAATTGGCGGAAATATGATAAGAGAAGCACTTTCCAAAGAAGACGATGAAACATCTGCGGCATTTGACATCAAAACAATGTTTTTTATGGCAATTGCAACCAGTATAGATGCACTTGCGGTTGGGATAACTTTTGCCTGTGTTCCTGTCTATGTAGTTCCAGCAAACGTGTTTGTAAACACTTTAATCGGTATTGCAATTATTGGCATAATCACATTTGTATTAGCTTGTTTTGGGGTAATAGTGGGGAATGAGTTTGGAACACGATATAAATCAAAAGCCGAATTGGCAGGAGGGATTATTTTGCTGTTAATCGGACTAAAAATTTTGCTGGAGCATTTTTAATATTCTTAATAATTCACAAAATTCCTTATAAACCGGTGGTGAATTGCTGAGAAAGTGTTAATTTAATTAAAATGGAGAGATGTTGCAGAAAGTTGATGATATAATGAGAGTAACTTAATTAAAAGAGGAGTTACTATGGGAGAAAAAAAGAAAACTGTTCATGACTTTGAATTTATCAAACGACTAATTGAGATTTTCCAAATATTACAAGAAGAAACGGACGAGTTTCATACGATTAGTCAAACGGAAATTTTAAAATTACTAGAATCTAGAGAGTGTGATTGTTCTGAGAGAACATTAACGGATTACCTTAAGACCGCTATGCAGGTGTTAAATCCAGAGGAACCGGATGGATATGTTTCAGAGGATAAAACAATAGAAGATTATGTAATTATTGCAAAAGGTTTAGAGGATAAACTTAGGGCGAGAGACATAGGGTTGAAAAAAGAAGGCTCGAAAAAATTACAACTGAGGAACTTACGCTATCACCATCCATTATCTTTTGATGAATTGAATTACGCGATAGAAGGAGTACTTTTTCTCAAACATCTTGACGATGAAAAGAAGAAAAGAATTGTACAAAAATTAGCCGGATTTTCAAGCAAAAATTTCCCCAAATATTCGCCTTATATAAGTGAATATACCAAAAGTGTTCATGAAAAAATCGGAGGAGTATTTGAGGATTCGAGAATCAATGAATCAGCTTTAAGAAATAATATATCTCTTATCAGAAAGGCAATGGAAGAGAATCAAGGCGTTGGAGTAAAGATTGCTTTTCATTTTAATGGTTATGACGAAAATAAGAAATTGAAAGTCAGAAAGAATGCGAAGGGGAATGTAATTCGATATGTTGCAAGTCCATATTATATTATCATGTACAATGGCAAGCCTTATCTGATTTGCGCTTTAGATCCATATGAAAATGTTTCTATATTTCGGATTGATTTGATGAGTAATATTTCGACAGATATAAAGCCGTCCCTTGTAAAAGAAGGAACAATGATTTGTGAAAATAGAAAACCAAAATCCAAAATAAAGGGTCTTCCACTTATTTGGAATTCAAAGATAGCCAAGCAATTTCAAACAGAACATATGTATATGCATTATGGAAATCCGGAACGAATCATATTAAAGATTAATAGAGAAAGATACACTTTATTGCATGATTATTTTGGCGAGCGATATTTATTTTTGAAGCATATTGATGATACATGGGATCGAGTGGAAGTAAAATGTGTGCCGGATGCGATGGTTTCGTGGGCTATGCAATGTTCAGATTTTGTTGAAGTTTTGGAACCAGAATCACTTCGAAAGAAGCTATTGGAAAAATGTACGGCGCTTACAGAACGATACACTTGTAACAAAGAGAAAAAACAGAAAGAAGGAGAATAGTATGTCTGATTTATTAAAATTAAAGGATGAGTATGAAAACAGCCCATTTTTTCAAAAATATAAGGACACGTATTTTTCTGATGTGATACTGAAAGAAGTGTTTCAATGCGATGTAAAAATTCATCGGTTATATGGATTAAATAAAAAAAGTTATGAAGAAATACATCATATGAGCACAGAAGTTATGAGAGATTTGCTGATTGATTTTGCGAGTGTAACACAATTTCAGGACGAAGCGTTCTTTTGGAAAATGGTATATGCAATTTATATTGATCCGGATTCTAATGGTATAAAGGAATATGGTGGAATTACATGCACAGCAGATGGGTTATTTTCTATAAGAAGAATTTATACAAAATATGGAATGAAAATTCAGACAATTCAGGAATATAACCAGTATAGACGGGTCCCGATTTTCTTTTTTCCGACGGAAAGAAATGGAATTAATACAACTAGAGCAGTGGTTTTTGGGGATCGAATGGATCATACGCTGTACGATCTGAAACAATATTTTGAAGCAAAAGACGAAGAGGAAAAAGAAAAATGCAAATTGATTTCTGCATATAGAATGCCAAAAACAAAAGCTTGGTTAGATGCAATTGGATCGTTTGAACAGTTGATTGATTGGTATGGAGTAAAAAATATTTTCACGAATGACAATTACGAAGTGTATGATATTGAACAGGGGAAAGAGGTTGTGATTAGTGATTATTTAGATGTGTATAAATGGGAATGGAGCCATAGGTATTACGAGAATCTCCAAAATTACGTTAACCAGTTCATGAACAGATGATAATCATCAAAAAGTTATGTGAATTTGAGTTTTGGAGAGATGTTGCGGGTTTCTCTTATTATAATAAACATTGTAACAGATAACAGTGTAAATTATTTGGAGGTGCCTATGCGCAGAGAAGAAATCAACTTAGCTATTAAAACTGTATTTTCAGAATTGTATAAGATTGTGGGGGTGTATGAAATTACAGGATGCTACAATTATATTCCAGGTCAGAAATCAGTAGATGTTTGGGAGTATATGGAAAGAAAAATTCTAGTAATCCGAAGAATCGTAGACTCACTATTATTAGGAGAAGAGGTGGTTGCAAAAAAATTACACAGAATTATAGATGAAACAGAATATTTTGTGAAATGTTATGAACGTCCTGGAACGGTCATTCGGTGGAAACAAATCAATCCGAAGTTATTATTTTTTGATTGTGCTTTTGATTTGATGAAGCAGCTTGATCATGACGCATATCTTTGTATGCAAAGAGGTCTCACAAATATCCATTTGAGTCTCTATCCGGATGAAAAACTGATTATGGACAGAAAAAAATATTTTCAAGAAATTTACAAAAAGAATCAAGAAAATAATCTGCAATATTCTGAGGATAGAATCTTTCAAAATGAGATGCATAATACTTTAAAATTAGTTTTTGAAAATGATTTCAAAGAATATCTAGAATAAATGTTATGAATTTTTAACGCTCCTCTTCTTTGTATGTTAGAAAGTTTATGCTTTCTTGCTACAGAGAAGAGGAGCGTTTTTTGCTTTCACACTCTTTTATTAACTTATCTATTATCAATTTTCTCCGGATACATATCGTGTCTGGTCAAACGCTCAAAGGCAACCTTTTCCCACATAGTTCCGCTTCGTCCGTAATTACAATATGGATCAATAGAAATTCCGCCACGAGGAAGGAATTTTCCCCACACTTCAATGTATTTTGGATTCATCAAATGGATTAAATCTTTCATAATGA
>JAHHTL010000007.1 GCA_020024635.1 Ruminococcus sp. | reverse complement strand
CAAAACCGACAGCAAAACCAGAAACGAAGCCGACAGCAAAACCGATAGTAGTAGAAACGCATGTGGCAAAAAACAGTGATGTTAAAGTTGAAGTTAAAAAAGAGGAAGCAGAAAAAGAAGGAAAGAAAGAAAAAGAAAAAGAACTACAGAAGGAAAAGAAAACTTCTTCAAAGAAAACGGATGATAAAGAAAACAAGAAAGATAAAGTTTCTGATCAGGAAGAAGATATGAAAGAAGTAAAAGAAGAAAAAGAAGAAGATAAAAAAACGAGTAAGGGACCGCTGGTTGCAGTTTCATTGGTTGCTATTGCAGCAGGAGTAGGCGGTGTATTTTTCTTCAAGAAAAAGAAATTAACGAAATAATCGATAGAAAAACGAGTTCATAAGGTGGATACACCCACCATCTTATGGGCTTGTTTTTTTGAGTGACACAACTTATTATATATAGTAGAATACAAAATAAGGGGGCCTTTTATGCAGCAGAAAAGAGCGTATTGGAGAAGACTGGATCATGCAGCAAAAATGTACTCGGCCACGAGCAACGATAAAATTACCAGAGTGTTTCGGTTTTACTGCGTTTTAAAGGAAACAATAAAAAAGGAGACTTTGCAAAAGGCATTGGATCTAACCTTGGAAACCTATCCGGTTTTTCTTTCTGTTATGAGAAAAGGAGTGTTTTGGAATTACTTGGAGAAAAGTAGTCTTCGCCCTGTAGTGAGAGAAGAGGACAAGGAACCATGTAGTAGTTTGTATATTCGGGATAAAAAAGCGCTCCTTTTTGAAGTTACCTATTATAAGAATCGAATTAATTTTGAGGTGTTCCATGCTCTTACAGATGGAACAGGGGCAACAGAATTTTTAAGAGAACTTGTAAAAAATTATATTTATTTAAGACATAAGAAAGAAGGAATCAAAAAGCTAACCTTACTTGATGATAGAGTGACCATACAAGATCAGGAGAGCGATAGTTTTTCCAAATATTACACAAAGGTTAAAAAGAAAAATCAGAAAAAAATAAAGGCATATCAAATTAAAAAACCTAAAAAAGAAAGTGGACAGCTAAAAGTGAATGAAGCAACACTATCTGTGCAAGAAGTGCTGACAAAATCCAGACAGTTTGGAGTGTCCATGACAGTGTTTCTTACTTCTATATTTTTGATGGCCATTCATAGAGAAATGACAAAATCCCAAGAAAAAAAGCCGGTTGTCCTAATGGTTCCAGTGAATTTAAGAAAGTTTTTTCCGTCTGATTCGATGCTGAATTTTTTTCATTATATTACACCGGGGTATCATTTTGGAACAGAGGAAGGAAGTTTTGAAGATGTTCTTCAAAAAGTGAAAACATATTTTAAGGAAGAATTGACGGTAGAAAAAGTGGCAGATCATATGAATGAACTAATTGCATTGGAAGTTCATCCGTTGCTTCGGCTTGCTCCATTACAAATTAAAAATTTGGGGATACGGGTTGGCGCAAAGTGTGCGGAGCGAGATGTGACAGCAATCTTTTCTAATATGAGTGTAGTAAAAATGCCAGAAGAATATGAACCATATATTGAACGATTTGGAGTATATACCAATACCCCTAAATTAGAACTTTGTATGTGTTCTTTTCAAGACAAAATCTCCCTTGGGTTTACATCTCGGTTTGATACGATCAATATTCAGAGAAGTTTTTATGAATTATTAAAAGAACAGGGGATTACAGTAACAAAAGTAGAGCCACAATTTCCAGATACAAAAGAACAAAAAGAAAAAGAGCGAAAGCTTTTTCGCCTGTATTCGTTTTTATGTATGGTTATTGGGGTATGTGCGCTGGCAGTGGAAGTTAGTTTTCATCCATCAACAAGATGGTCCTTGTTTGTGGCAGGAGGAGTGTTAAGCACATGGCTAACGACAGGGATGGCGTATAAAAAGCGACATAATCTTCTAAAGAATGCTATGTGGCAATTACTGATCTTGTCAGGAGGAAGTGTCTTATGGGATGTTTGGACAGGATGGTATCGATGGTCGGTAAATTTTGTCCTTCCAGTGTTAAGTATCTGCGTGTTGCTTTTTATGTTTTTCGTCTCCAGAGCCAGAAGAGATACCGCAAGAGAATATATGAGTTATTTTGTTATGGAATGTAGTTTTGGAATTGTGGTTCCATTTCTTTTAGAAATCACCAAAATCGTAAAATGGACACTTCTTAGTCATTTATGTATTGTGATTCATCTGCTGTTTCTTTTGGGACTTATCATTTTCAAGGGAGCGGAATTGAAAGAAGAGATGGATAAGAAGTTTCATGTGTAATATTTCATTGTATTGCAAGGGGATGTTGTGTTATTATGAATATATATGTAAATCTTCAAAGGAAGGATATAAAACATGAAAATTCTGATTAAAGACGGGCATGTCATAGATCCCCTGACAGGACTTGATGGACAGTGTGATGTGCTGATTGAAAATGACCGTATTGTAAAAGTTGAAAAAGACATAACTGATCCGGCAGATCAGCAGATTTGTGCATCGGGATGCTATGTAATGCCGGGGTTTATAGATCTGCACGTACATTTAAGGGATCCAGGTCTTACTCATAAAGAAACACTTGCAACAGGAGGAGCGGCAGCAGCACATGGGGGCGTGACGACGGTGTGTGCTATGCCAAATACAAAGCCAGTTATTGACACAAAAGAAATGGTGGAAAGTGTTCATAAAAGAGCCAAAGAAGAATCGGTAGTCCATGTGATTCAAGTGGGTGCTGTTACAAAAGGACAAGCAGGAAAAGAACTGGCAGATATTTCGGGTATGGCAGAGGCAGGCTGTCATGCAATCAGTGAAGATGGAAAATCTGTTATGAATGCCTCCTTATATCGAAACGGAATGAAGCTTGCAAAAGAAAGCGGAATTTCCGTATTTGCACATTGCGAAGATATCACTATGGTAGAGGGCGGTGTGATGAATGCAGGAGCAAAAGCACAGGCTCTTGGGGTAAAAGGAATTACGAACTCTGTGGAAGATGTGATTACAGCACGAGATATTCTTCTTGCCAAAGAAACAGGAGTACGTCTTCATTTATGTCACTGCTCTACAAAAGACAGTGTGGAGATGATCAGGCTTGCAAAAGAAGAAGGACTAAAAGTGACAGGAGAGGTGTGTCCGCATCACTTTATTTTATCAGAAGAGGATATCACAGAGAATAATGGCAGATTTAAGATGAACCCACCTCTTCGTTCAAGAGAAGATGTGGAGGCGTTACGAGCAGGACTAAAAGAAGATATTATGGATGTTATTTCTACAGACCACGCACCACACGCAGTAGAAGAAAAGGATGTACCGATGGAAAAATCAGCCTTTGGAATTGTTGGATTGGAGACTTCCGCTTGTCTTACTTATACAGAATTGGTAGAAAAGGGAGTAATCACCATGATGCAGATGGCAGAAAAAATGAGTTATAATCCTGCAAAAATACTTGGATTGCAAGACAAAGGTTCCATTTCTGAAGGAAAAATTGCAGATATAGTGATTTTCGATCCAAACAAGGAATACAACATTGATGTCAACACATTTTACTCAAAAGGAAAAAATACCCCATTTGATGGATATCCGGTAAAAGGGGAAGTCATTTACACAATTGTAGATGGGAAAATTGTATATACAAAATAAAGAAAACAGAGTCAGACCCTTTTTCAAACCATGGAAAGAAGCTTCTTAAATGGGGAGGTCAAAGGGGCTGATTTTTGCGAAAAGAGGAGGATTTTAGCATGATCAATAAGTTAGTAGAGAATATCAAAAGAACAGGAGCACCAATTGTAGTAGGATTAGATCCAAAACTTGAGTTTATTCCAGAGCACATTAAAACAGCAGCATATGAGAAATTTGGGGAAACACTAGAAGGAGCAGCAGAGGCAATCTGGCAGTTTAATAAAGAAATCATCGACAAAACATATGACCTTATTCCAGCTGTAAAACCACAGATTGCGATGTATGAGCAATTTGGCGTTCCGGGACTTCTTGTTTTTAAGAAAACTGTTGACTATTGTAAAGATAAAGGACTGGTGGTTATTGGAGATATTAAAAGAGGAGATATTGGTTCCACCTCTTCAGCATATGCCATCGGACACCTTGGAAAGGTAAAAGTAGGAAGTAGGGAGTATGCTCCATTTGATGAAGATTTTGTGACAGTAAATCCATATCTTGGTTCAGATGGCGTTAACCCATTTATTGATGTATGTAAAGAGGAAAAGAAAGGGTTGTTTGTTCTTGTGAAAACTTCAAATCCATCAAGTGGAGAATTTCAGGACCAATTGATTGATGGAAAACCACTTTACGAACTTGTAGGAGAGAAAGTTGCAAAGTGGGGAGAAGATTGTATGGGGGATGAGTATAGCTACATTGGAGCAGTAGTAGGCGCAACTTATCCAGAGATGGGAAAAGTATTAAGAAAAGTGATGCCAAAGGCATTTATCCTTGTTCCAGGATACGGAGCACAAGGAGGAAAAGGAAAAGATCTCGTGCATTTCTTTAAAGAAGATGGACTTGGTGCGATTGTGAATTCTTCAAGAGGAATCATTGCGGCATACAAACAGGAAGCTTATGCAACATTTGGACCAGAAAACTTCGGAGATGCTTCAAGAGCAGCGGTAAAAGATATGATTGCTGATATCCAAGGAGCGTTGAAAAACAGATAGATCGGGAAAAAATATAAGGAGAAAATTAAAATGGCTCAAAGACAAAAAGAAACTGCAAGGGTACTTTCGCAAGAATGTATCGCAGAAAATATCTATAGTATGTGGATTACATCAGAGCGTGTGGCAAATATGGCAGTGCCAGGGCAGTTTATATCCGTCTATACAAAAGATGGAAGCAAATTGCTTCCACGTCCAATCAGTCTTTGCGAAATTGACAAAGACAAGCAAGCGGTTCGTATTGTTTACCGTGTAACAGGGGAAAAAACAGGAACCGAGCAGTTTTCACGTGTAACGGCAGGGGAAGAGATTGATATTTTAGGACCTCTTGGAAATGGATTTCCGATGGAGTGTGCAAAAGGAAAGAAAGCAATGCTGATCGGCGGTGGGATTGGAGTTCCGCCAATGTTAGAACTGGCAAAACAACTGGACGGGGAAAATCTTCTTGTTATGGGATACCGAAACTCGGATCTGTTTCTTACCGAACAGTTTGAAACAGAGGGAGACCTTCACATTGCAACAGAAGATGGAAGTGTAGGAACAAAAGGAAATGTTATGGATGCAATTCGTGAAAAGCATTTGGATGCAGAAATTATCTACGCATGTGGACCAACCCCTATGCTTCGGGCAATTGCAAATTACGCAGAGGAAAAGGGCATTGTATGTTATGTATCTTTGGAAGAGCGAATGGCATGTGCAGTAGGCGCCTGTCTTGGATGTGTTGTTAAGAGTAGACAGATGGATGAGCACAGTCATGTACATAACAAAAGAGTTTGCAAAGACGGACCTGTATTTTTATCAACGGAGGTGGAGATTTAATGAATACAACAGTGAATCTTGCCGGGGTAGAACTAAAAAATCCGGTCATGACAGCATCCGGAACTTTTGGATCCGGACAGGAATATAGTGAATTTGTAGATTTGAATCGTTTAGGAGCAGTTGTGACAAAAGGGGTCGCAAATGTTCCATGGCCAGGGAACCCAACTCCACGAATTGCAGAGACAAGCAGTGGAATGTTAAACGCCATTGGACTTCAAAACCCGGGAATTGATGTATTTTGTCAAAGGGACATTCCTTTCTTAAAGAAATATGATACCAAAATCATTGTGAATGTATGTGGACATTCTACAGAGGAGTATTTAGAAGTTGTAGAGCGGCTTGCAGAGGAACCGGTAGATCTTTTGGAAATTAATATTTCCTGTCCAAATGTAAAAGAGGGTGGAATTGCCTTCGGACAAAATCCAAAAGCAGTGGAAGCAATCACGAAAGAAGTAAAAAAACATGCAAGGCAACCGATCATCATGAAATTAAGTCCAAATGTTACCGACATTACAGAGACAGCAAAAGCTGCAGAAGCAGGGGGAGCAGATGTCTTGTCCTTGATCAATACTTTAACGGGAATGAAGATTGATATTCATAGGCAAGCCTTTGCTTTGGCAAACAAAACAGGTGGCATGTCAGGTCCTGCAGTAAAACCAATTGCAGTACGTATGGTTTATCAAGTGGCAAATGCAGTAAGCGTTCCAATTATTGGAATGGGTGGAATTGCATCTGCGGAAGATGCGATCGAATTTATTCTCGCAGGTGCATCAGCAGTTTCCATTGGAACCGCAAATTTCTTTCATCCAACAACAACGGTAGAAGTTGTAGAGGGAATTGAAAAATACATGGAAAAATATCATTTTGAAAATCTTTCCGATATGGTAGGAATTGTAAAATAAGGAGGAGACAGACGTGGAAGCATATAAACAAGAGTTTATTGAGTTTATGGTAGAAAGTAAAGTTTTGAAATTTGGAGAATTTACGTTAAAAAGTGGAAGAAAATCTCCATTTTTCATGAATGCAGGAGCTTACGTTACAGGGGCGCAGCTTCGAAAATTAGGGGAGTATTATGCGAAGGCGATTCATGACAATTATGGCCTTGATTTTGATGTCTTATTTGGACCAGCATACAAAGGGATTCCGCTCACAGTTGCGACAACAATGGCAATTAGTGAACTGTACGGAAAAGAAATCCGCTATTGCTCTAACCGAAAAGAAGTGAAAGATCATGGGGATACAGGAATCCTTCTTGGAAGTAAATTAAAAGATGGGGATAGAGTCGTGATTATCGAGGATGTTACGACATCTGGAAAATCAATTGAAGAAACATTTCCGATTATCAAAGCACAGGCAGATGTAGAAGTGAAAGGACTTATGGTTTCTTTAAACCGTATGGAAGTCGGAAAAGGGGGCGAAAAGTGCGCTCTTGACGAAATCAAAGAATTATACGGGTTCGATACAGCAGCCATTGTTTCTATGGAAGAAGTGACAGAGCATTTGTATAACAAACCATGTAATGGAGAAATTGTAATTGATGACACATTAAAAGCAGCCATCGATGCATACTATGAACAATACGGTGCGAAATAACAAGTGGATGTTAAAGGTTCAGCCTGATAAAGGAGGATGTTGTATGGAAAAAGCATATAAAACAATGAAAAATGCAGGCGCAGGGAGTATTGCAATTGGAGTCGTGATGATTGTGGCAGGGGTTACAGCAGGAATTTTATCCATTGTGAATGGTGCCCGTCTTTTGAAAAATAAAAACGGACTCATCTTTTGATGTAAAATATAGGGGAGTTAATGTTGAATCAGAAAAGCAAAAAAAAGATTCGAATTTTCGGAAAAGTAATGTTCGTCATCTACCTGTTCTTTCTTTTATATTTTCTGATCTTTTCAGACTGCTATGGTCGTATTGGAAAAATGGAAGATTATCACTACAATATTATTTTGTTTAAAGAGATAAGAAGATTTTGGGAATACCGGGAAGAACTAGGAATCTTCGCGGTATTCACTAATTTAGCGGGAAATATTTTGATTTTTCTTCCATTTGGATTTTTCACTTCGCTGGCAAGTTCGATCAGAAGAATGTGGAGATCTATTTATCTGAGTATGGGACTTAGTTTATGTGTGGAAATATTTCAGTTTATTACAAAGGTAGGAAGTTTTGATGTGGATGACTTGGTGCTAAATACAATTGGCGGACTATTTGGGGGAATTGTATTTTTCGTGTTTAACAGTATAAGGAGAAGATACCAAATATATGGGAAAAAATAATACAAAAGCGGATAAAAAAGTGAATTCTAGAAAGTATGGGCACACACAAATGAAACATTCCCGTATGGGCGTTTACTCTTGTGCTTTGGCTGGTATTTCGTTTGGAATGATCTTAGTGTCCGTTCTGACAGCGTTTTTCTTAAGAGGAAATACGCCTAATGTTGTAGGAGGAATCGGTCTGGCATCGTTTGTTACGGCGTTATATGGTTTGCATGCTTCTGTAAAAGGAAGGCGTGAACGAGAGAAAAAATACAGGACTTGCTGGATTGGAATGATTTTGAATATCCTACTTTTGTTACTTCTGATGTTTATATTTGCAGGAGGTTTTCGATAGATGATAAGAAGGGAATATATAAAACAGCAAAATGAGTATTACAAAGAAAGACATGAATTGACATTTGAACGAATTAGAAATATTCAAAAGGAAGAGACGGTAGAGAAAAGATACCAGCCTTATTTTCAAATGGTTTCGTCTTTTTTGGGAAAATTAGAGGAAATTAGAACCCAAATAGAAATGGGAGAATGGCAAGAAAAAAGTCTGTTGGAACAGCAAAAGGTCAATGAAGAATTGTATCATGATATTGTAGGGGCGCAGTACGAAGTAAGTTATGCAAATCCGAAATATGCAGAAGAAATGCTAGGAGAAGAGATTGGGAAAATCCTCAGTTTTTTGTATGCAGAAATGCGAAGTGCCATTGCGTATGCGTTTGAAAACAGAATGGATTATCTTACCATCCTTGGGGAATTGTTCATTGAAGTCTACAATTGTTTTGAAGAAGAACCGGTTCCAAAAGAACAGGAACTAAGACAGATTATTTACTGGTACGCAAGCGATTATTGTGATGTTTTTTTGGCAGATCGTGTGGAAGAACAGATTCTACCGGAAGCATCTTTTGCAACAGAAATTATTATGGAAGCAAATCTTGAGGATGACAGGTATCTTTATCGTTTTGGGGAATACATTACGGAAAATGAACTTGGAACGGCAAGGCATTTGAGAAGTCTTTCCGAGGAAACCTTACAAAAGATGGCAGACGTATATACAGAAGGATTTCGAATTGGATTTGTAAATACAGGCAAAGATTTATCTAAAAAAGCAGTTGTTAATATAAGATATAGTCTTGGATTTGAGAAAATCGTGCGTCTTGCAATCCGAAATTTTGAAAAGATGGGATTAAAACCAGCAATTTATAGGGCAGCTTCTAGTGTGATCACGAAAAAAGAGCATATGAAAATTGGTTACTATGGTGGAATTGCGAATAAACAATATGAGTATGATCATCGTTCAGATCAGGCATTGTTTATGGATAAAAATTATATGGAACGTAAGTTAGAAGTTATGAAAAATGTGTATGAGAGAAATAAGGAGATGGCTGCGAAGTTTGCAGGGCCAGCACTGATAGAAGTGTTTGGAGAACTACCATTTTCGCCAGAAACAAATCCTTCAGCTTATACGTATACGGATAGCATGAAACAACTTTCACTTTCTTTTGACAGTAGATCCAGTCAGCTGGTCAATCAGTATATGAAAGGCGAAGAGCGGAGTTTCACAATTATTGCCTATCCCGTTCCTGAAATTGGAGAAAAATACCCAGAAATTTTTGATGAAGTGATCAAGATCAATACGCTAGATGCAAACGTATATGAGCAGGTACAACAGACCTTGATCGACGCGCTAGATCAAGGGGAATATGTGAAAGTTCTGGGAAAAGGAAAAAATAAAACAGATATCAAAGTAAAACTTTTTCATTTAAACAATCCGGAAAAAGAAACCATTTTTGAAAATTGTGTGGCAGATGTAAATATTCCTGTGGGAGAAGTGTTTACAAGTCCAGTATTGGAAGGAACCAATGGTGTGCTGCATGTGTCAAAGGTATACCTAGACGGCTTACAATATGAAAATTTAGAAATTACTTTCAAAGATGGAATGATCAAGGATTATAGCTGTACTAATTTTGAAACAGAAGAAGAGGGGAAAAAGTATATTTCCGATAATATCCTGTTTAACCATGAAACGCTTCCCCTTGGAGAGTTTGCCATAGGCACCAATACAACTGCGTATGTGACTGCAAAAAAATATGGAATAGAAGATAAAATGCCAATTCTTATTGCTGAAAAAATGGGACCTCATTTTGCTGTCGGAGACACTTGTTATAGTTGGAGTGAGGATGTGAAAGTTTATAACCCAAACGGAAAAGAAATTGTCGCAAAAGACAATTCTGTTTCCATTCTTCGCAAGGAGGATATTACGAAAGCATATGTACAATGTCACACAGATATAACCATACCTTATGAAGAGTTAGAAGAAATAAGTGTAGTGACAAAACAGGGGAATAAGCTTATACTGTTAAGAGATGGAAGATTTGTTTTAGAGGGCACAGAGGTGCTCAATAACGCTTTCGATCACGACTGATAATCCAATAAGAAAGGCGGTATATTATGCCACAAGTAAGAATTGTAATGGGAAGTGACTCAGACCTTAAAGTAATGAGTAAGGCAGCAACTATACTGGAGAAATTTGGTATAGAATATGAAATGACAATCATCTCAGCACACAGAGAGCCAGATGTATTTTTCGATTGGGCAAAGAGTGCGCAAAGAGATGGAGTAAAGGTGATTATTGCAGGAGCAGGGATGGCAGCGCATCTTCCGGGAATGTGCGCAGCATTAGTACCGATCCCAGTTATCGGAGTACCGATTTCAGGAAGCAATTTAGATGGACAAGATGCACTGTTCTCTATTGTCCAGATGCCACCAGGAATTCCAGTTGCTACAGTTGCGATTGATGGTGGAATGAATGCGGGTATTTTAGCAGCAAAAATTCTTGCAGTATCTGATATGGAACTATTAGAAAAACTGCAACAGTATTCAAAAGAAATGAAGGAAACTGTGCAGAAGAAAGCAGATAAACTCGATAAACTTGGATATGAGGCATATATGGCTTCAAAGTAAAAAAGTTTAAACTACGAAATCGGATAGAAATAGTGTCAGACAGATAAGGAGATAAAATCATGGATTATAAAAACGCAGGTGTAGATATTGAAGCAGGTTACAGATCAGTAGAACTTATGAAGAAGCATGTTATGGAGACAATGAGACCAGAAGTTCTTACCAATATTGGAGGATTTTCAGGAGCATTTTCTTTAGAAAAATTCAAAAATATGGAAAAACCAACACTCGTATCAGGCACAGATGGAGTTGGTACAAAATTAAAACTAGCTTTTCTTCTTGATAAACATGATACGATTGGGATAGATTGTGTTGCAATGTGTGTAAATGACATTGCATGTGCAGGTGGAGAGCCTTTATTTTTCCTCGATTACATTGCATGTGGAAAGAATGTTCCAGAAAAGATTGCTACAATCGTAAGTGGAGTTGCAGATGGATGTAAACAATCAGATGCAGCGCTGATTGGTGGAGAAACTGCGGAAATGCCAGGATTTTATCCAGAAGACGAATATGACCTTGCAGGCTTTGCTGTGGGAATCGTAGATGAGAAAGATCTGATCACAGGGAAGGATCTTGAAGCTGGAGATATTCTTATCGGTATGGCATCATCAGGGGTACATAGTAATGGATTCTCTCTTGTAAGAAAGGTATTCAAGATGGAGAAAGAAGTGCTAGAGACTTATCATGAAAGGCTTGGTTGCACGTTAGGAGAAGCGCTTCTTGCTCCAACAAAAATCTATGTAAAAGCACTTCGTAGTATAAAAGAAGCAGGCGTTACAGTAAAGGCATGCAGCCATATTACAGGAGGCGGATTCTACGAAAACGTTCCTCGTATGTTAAAAGAAGGAACACATGCAGTTGTTGAAAAGGATAGTTATCCAATTCCACCTGTTTTTGCAATGCTTCAAGAAGAAGGAAAAATTGAGGAACAGATGATGTATAATACCTTTAATATGGGACTTGGGATGATTCTTGCAGTTAGACCAGAAGAGGTAGAAAAAACGCTTCAGGCAATCAAAGATGCAGGAGAGCAGCCATATATTGTAGGCCGAATCGAAGCAGGAGATAAAGGAGTTACTTTATGTTAAGAGTCGTAGTTCTTGTTTCCGGGGGCGGTACGAATCTTCAGGCAATCATAGATCGTGTGGAAAGCGGCGACATTTCTGATACAAAGATTGTAGGCGTGATAAGTAACAATAAAAATGCATATGCATTGGAGCGTGCAAAAGCACACGGCATCGAGCAAGTATGTGTCTCACCAAAAGCGTATGAGACAAGAGAAGTATTTAATGAGGAACTGTTAAAAACAGTACGTTCATTCTCTCCGGATCTTATTGTACTTGCGGGCTTTTTAGTTGTCATTCCACCGGCAATGATTCAAGAGTATAAGAATCGCATGATCAATATTCATCCATCTTTGATTCCAGCGTTCTGCGGGAAAGGTTTTTATGGATTGAAGGTACACGAAGCTGCCCTGAAAAGAGGGGTAAAAGTGGTAGGCGCTACCGTACATTTTGTAGATGAAGGTACGGATACGGGTCCAATTATCTTACAAAAAGCAGTGGAAGTAGAACAAGATGATACACCAGAAAGTCTTCAGTTACGAGTGATGCAGCAGGCAGAGTGGAAAATCTTACCAGAAGCAATTGACTTGTTTGCAAGAGGACAGATTCAGGTGGTTGATGGGAAAGCAGTAATTCACAAGTAGAGGAGACTTACGATGAAAGTATTAATTGTTGGAAGTGGCGGAAGAGAGCATGCCATTGCAGCAGGAGTAGCAAAAAGCAGCAAAGTAGACGAGATTTTCTGTGCGCCGGGAAATGCTGGGATTGCAGAGTTTGCAAAATGTGTTGAAATTGGAGCCATGGAATTTGAAAAATTAGTTTCTTTTGCGAAAAAGGAAAAGATAGATCTTGTAGTTGTTGGTATGGATGATCCTCTTGTAGGTGGTTTGGTAGATTTACTAGAAGCGGAAGGAATCCGTACATTTGGTCCACGTAAAAATGCGGCAATTTTGGAAGGATCAAAAGCTTTTTCTAAAAACTTAATGAAAAAGTATAACATTCCTACAGCGGCTTATGAAACTTTTACAGATTCAGAAAAAGCAATCCAATACCTTGAAACAGCAAAATTTCCGATTGTGTTGAAGGCAGATGGACTTGCTCTTGGAAAAGGGGTACTTATTTGTAACACTTTAGAGGAAGCAAAAGATGGCGTAAAGTCATTAATGCTGGATAAGAAATTTGGAGCTGCAGGAAATGAAATCGTTATCGAAGAGTTCATGACAGGAAGAGAAGTTTCCGTACTTTCTTTTGTAGATGGTAAGACCATAAAGACTATGACATCTGCGCAAGATCACAAACGTGCAGGGGATGGAGATACTGGTCTTAACACAGGAGGAATGGGAACATTTTCTCCAAGTCCTTTTTATACAAAAGAAGTGGAAGCGTTTTGTAAACAGCACATTTATCAAGCAACAGTAGATGCTTTGAGAGCAGAAGGTCGAGAGTTTAAAGGGGTCATCTTCTTTGGACTTATGCTGACAGAAGAAGGTCCAAAAGTGTTGGAATACAATGCCAGATTTGGGGATCCGGAGGCGCAGGTTGTGCTTCCACGTATGAAGAGTGATCTCGTAGAAGTTATGGAAGCTTGTATCGATGGAACCTTGGATCAAGTGGATCTTCAGTTTGAGGATAATGCAGCAGTGTGCGTGGTACTTGCATCCAAAGGCTATCCGGTAAGCTATGAAAAAGGATTTCCAATCCAGGGACTTGAAAAATTTCAAGGTCAGGATTCCTATTACTGTTTCCATGCAGGAACTGCATTACAAGACGGACAGATCGTGACAAATGGTGGACGTGTACTTGGAATTACAGCAAAAGGAAAAGATTTAAAAGAGGCACGGGCAAATGCTTATGCTGCCACAGAGTGGATTCAGTTTGAAAATAAATATATGCGTCATGATATAGGAAAGGCCATCGACGAGGCATAGAAAATTGGAAATCTGGCGCAGACAACAAGGAGGAGATTCGTGAAAGAATTATTAGAACAAACCCTTCCGTTTTGGCCAGATCTAAAAAAAGAAGAACAAGAAATGCTTCTTGAACGTGTCTCGGAAAATTTTCTGGAAAAAGGTTCTATGCTCCATTATGGAGGCAAGCAATGTGCTGGTGTCCAGATTATAAAAGAGGGACAGGCAAGAGTATTCATTACATCCCCATCAGGAGGCGAAATTACATTATTTCGCCTTGTGGATGGGGATGTAAGTATCTTAAGCGCTGCTTGTATGATGCGAGGTCTGGATATTGAACTAGATATGGAATTGGAGACAGATAGTGTGATCTGTACGATACCAAAGCAAGTATACAAAGAAATTAGCGAAAAAAATGGAAAAGTCAAAGATTATACTATGGAACTTTTATCTGAAAAATTTTCAGATATTATGTGGCTTTTTAATCAGTATGTATTTTCTAATGTTGCATCAAGGCTTGCAGACGCACTTTTGGAGCACCGTGCATTAAATGGGAGTGACCGATTAAAAATCACTCATGACGCACTGGCAAGAGATCTTGGCACAGCAAGAGAAGTGGTGACAAGGCTTTTAAAGCAATTTCAAAAAGATGGGATCGTAACAGTGTCCAGGGGGATAATTGAGATCTTAGATGTGAAAAAGTTAGGAAAAATTTAAGAACGTTGTTGATAATCGTTTGATCAGCTTTTGGTTGAAAATCTTTCATTTGTGTGATATTATCACAGAAAATGAGGAAAGATATGATATAATAAACACATCAAAAAGTTATTAGTATTCAAAATGAAAAGCAGATTAAAGGAGAAATCATTATGTCAGTATTAAAAGTTACAACAGAAAGTTTTGAACAGGAAGTTATGAATGCGGATCAAACAGTTCTTGTAGATTTTTACGCAGATTGGTGCGGTCCATGTAAGATGATGGGACCAGTGATGGAAGAAATCGCAAGTGAAAGAGAAGATGTGAAAGTTGTGAAGATCAATGTAGATGATGATATGGAACTTGCGCAGAAATTTGGAGTTATGAGTATCCCTACATTTATCGTATTCAAAAATGGCCAGATGGCTGGAAGAAAAATGGGAGCGAATCAAAAGAGCGATATGCTTGCCATGTTAGATTAAGTTTTGTTCTTTCGACATTTTTTATCCTACGATACACATAAATTTTATAGGAGAATCACGATTCTACAGTGGTTCTCCTTTTTTGTTTGTGTTAAACTATAGAACATAACAGAAAGTATGATAAGTGCAGGAGGCAATATGGGATTACAATTTATCTTTGGAAATGCAGGGGCTGGAAAGTCACATTATTTATATGAATCTGTCATAGAAGAATCGATGCAAGTTCCCGATAAAAATTTTATTGTACTCGTTCCAGAGCAGTTTACAATGCAGACACAAAAAGATTTTTGTATGATGCATCCAAGACATGGAATTATGAATATTGATGTACTTAGTTTTGGAAGACTTGCACATAGAATCTTTGAAGAATTTGGGGGAACGAAGAAAATTGTTCTAGATGACGAAGGAAAAAATTTGATTCTTAGAAAAATTGCAGGGAAGTACGAAAATGATTTTACGGTATTGAAAGGAAATTTAAAAAAACAGGGGTATATAAGTGAAATAAAATCCGTCATCTCAGAATTTACACAATATGGAATTGGGTTTGAAGAACTGGATCAGTTTTTGCATAAATTGGATACAAAAAGCAATCTATATTATAAACTAAAGGATATTCAAAAAGTATATGAAGGGTTTGAAACGTATCTGGCAGATCGGTATATTACAAATGAGGAAATATTAGAACTTTTATGTGAATTTGTTCCCAACTCTGAGATTTTGAAAGATAGCACGGTGGTACTAGATGGGTTTACCGGATTTACACCGGTACAAGTAAAATTGTTAGGGGAGCTGATGCAAGTTTGCAAAAAAGTTATGGTCACCGTTTTGATGGATGAAAAAGAAGATCCCTACCTTTATCAGCATCCCTATCAGTTATTTGCACTTAGTAAACAAATGGTTTCCAGTCTTGTGAAATGTGCCAATGCACATCGTGTGGAGATAGAGGAGGAGAGAAAGCTCTATAGTCGTCCTTCTCGAAGATTTCAGAACAATGAGCCCTTGGATTTTCTGGAATCACAGTTGTTTCGTCCTACGAGAAAGCAATATGAAAAAGAACAAGATTCTATTGAAATTCATGTTGCCAGAAATCCGAAAGCAGAAGCAGAATATGTGGCTGGACAGATTCGCAGATTGGTACGTGAAAAGGGGTATCATTATCGAGAGATTGCCATTATTGCCAGCGATCTTGGGGTCTATGAAGATTGGGTGGAAAAAGCTTTGGCAAAGTATGAGATTCCAGTATTTACAGATTATAAAAAAAGCATTCTTTTAAATGCTTTTGTAGAGTATATCCGAAGTCTACTTTCCATGGCAGAGCAAAAATTTTCGTATGAAAGTGTATTTCGTTATTTGCGTACAGGAATGACTGGATTTGCAGCACAAGAGGTGGATGCAATCGAAAATTATGTATTGGCGTGTGGCATCAAAGGATATAAAGCATGGCAATCGGGGTGGACAAAAGAAACCAGGGAAGCAAAGGGGGAAGAACTAGAAGCGTTAAATCATTTAAGAGTACGGTTTGTAGAGCAGCTAGATGCACTGATGTTTGTCTTAAAACAACGATATAAGACAGTAAAGGATGTAACGGTTTCTTTGTATGAATTTTTGGTAAAGCAAGATTGTCAGTTGAAATTAAAAGAAATGGAACTTAAATTTCAAGAGCAGGGGGAACTTGCACTTTCAAAGGAATACGCGCAAATTTATCGTATTGTAATCGAATTGTTTGACAAATTTGTAGATCTGTTAGGGGAGGAACGAATCTCTTTAGGGGAATACTGCGAACTTCTCGATGCAGGACTAGAAGAAGCTAAGGTGGGAGTGATACCACCAAGTCTGGATCAAATTGTGGTGGGAGATCTACAAAGGAGTCGTCTTACCAATATTCAGGTTCTGTTTTTTATGGGAGCAAATGATACATTACTCCCGGGAAATTTAGGACAAGGTGGTATTTTATCAGAAAGTGATCGAGAAAAATTTGAGAAAAATAAGATCACATTGTCTCCGGGAAGTAAAGAAAAAACGTATATTCAGAAATTTTATTTGTACATGAATCTTACAAAGCCAAAAGAAACACTTTTTCTTTCCTATTCCAAAGTATCATCTGACGGAAAAAGTTTACGACCAGCTTACCTTGTACAGGAAATCAAAAAAATGTATCCGAAACTTACATTAAAAGACGAGGAAAAACGGACGTTAAAAGAGCAGGAGCTTACGATGTCAAGTGTCAGGGAATATGTAATCCAAGGAATGCAAAAGAAAGAGCAAGGGGTGTCCGATGCGTGGAAGGAACTGTACGCTTGCTATGTGAGAAATCATAAAGAAGAAAAGAAGAAAATGTTAGATGCTACGTTCTATAAGAAAGAAAGAGAACTGCTTACGAAAGAGCAGGTAGAAGCGTTGTATCAGGATATGTCAAGATTTAGTGTAACACGATTGGAACAGTTTGCGTCTTGTGCATATGCACATTTTTTGAACTATGGTCTGGCACTTTCAAATCGAGAGGAGTATGAATTTGCACCGGTAGATTTGGGAAATATTGTGCATCAGGCAATGGAACTTTATGCACAGAAATTAAAAGAATATGGGGTATCCTGGATAATAGAAGATGAGCAGCTACGCACTCAGATTGTGGATGAATGTGTGGAAATGAGTATGGAATCTTATGGAAATCGCGTACTTTATAGTTCGGCACGCAATCAATACTTCATTACAAGGATCAAGAATTTGGTAAACCGTTCCGTATGGGCGGTTGCAAAGCAGATGGAAAAAGGAGATTTCAAACCTGTTGGATATGAAGTAAAATTTAGAAGTGGAAAAATAGACCGCGTGGATACTTGTGAGGATGAGGATCAGATCTATGTAAAAATTATAGATTACAAGACAGGAATGAAACAATTTGATTTAAATTCCTTTTATCACGGACTACAAATGCAACTTCTTATTTACCTAAATGCGGCACTTGAAATCGAGAAGAAACGTTCTTTTGGGAAAGATGTAGTTCCGGCAGGGATGTTCTATTATCGCATGAAAGATCCACTTGTGGATAAAACAAATGATGTGGAAAAGGCTATTTTAAAAGAACTGCGTTTAGATGGGCTTGTGAATGCAGATGCCAAAGTGCTTGAACATTTGGAACATGGTCTTCAAGGGACTTCAGATTATCTTCCGATTGGAATCAAAAAGGATGGAAGTTTAAGCGCAAATTCAAAAGCAGTGATGCCAGAAGAATTTGACGAAATCCTACAATTTGCCCAGATGAAAGAAAAACAGTTGGCAAAAGGGGTTGTATCTGGAGAACTGAGAGCTTATCCATACGAAATAGCAGGAACAACAGCTTGTGATTATTGTCCTTACCGAGATATTTGTGGGTTTGATCCCCAGATCGAGGGGTGTGATTATAAAAAAATCAGAAAACACAGCACAGAAGAGATTTTAGAAAAGATCAAAGAAGATCTGAAAAAGGAGCAAAAGGAATGGGAGTAAAATGGACGGCAGAACAGCAAAAAGTGATTGATCTTAGAAATCGTAATATCCTAGTATCTGCTGCGGCTGGATCTGGAAAGACAGCCGTTCTTGTAGAGCGAATCATCACCATGCTTACAGAGAAAGAATCCCCTGTGGACGTAGACCGATTATTGATTGTGACCTTTACAGAGGCAGCTGCAGCAGAGATGAAAGAAAGGATTGCAAATGCCATCGAAAAAGCGCTCGAAAAGGAGCCGGAAAATCTTCATCTGCAAAGACAGGCAACATTGATTCACAGCGCATTGATTACCACGATTCATAGTTTTTGTTTATCGGTAATAAGAGAGTATTTTCATGTGTTAGACCTAGATCCTGGATTTCGAATTGCAGAAGAAGGAGAGTTAAAACTATTAAAGCAAGATGTGTTGGAGGAATTGCTAGAAACATGTTACGAAGAGGCAAATCCAGAATTTTTTGATTTTGTAGAAAAGTTCGGGACTGGAAGAAATGACAAAAAAATAGAAGAAATCATACTTCAGTTATACGAATACACAAGAGGATATCCGCAACCAGAGAAATGGCTTTTGGAATGTGAAGAGATGTATCAAGAAGAGCCAGCTTCATTTGCGTGGGATTCCTACATTGTTTCGATGGTAAAGGAACGGGTTCGAGAGTTACAGCAGCCCGTAGAAGAGGCAATACAGCTGTGTGAGGAATCGGATGGACCTTATATGTATGGGGATATGTGTGAGAAAGATCAGGCGCTTCTTGAAAAATTGATACAGTGTGATACTTATGAAAAGATGTACGAGTCCATTCATAAGATTTCCTGGGCGCGTTTATCTACCAAAAAGGATGAAACCGTAAGTGATGAGAAAAAATCACAAGTAAAGGCACTAAGAGAAGTGGTCAAAAAACGGATCAAAGACCTGTCTGAAAAATATTTTTATGCACCAGTTGAAGAATTGAAAAAAGATGTCGCACTTGCTGCTTCTAGTGTAACCATGCTATGCCATCTTGTGACCGCGTTTGACCAGCACTATCAGGAGAAAAAACAAAAGAAAAATCTGATTGATTTTTCAGACATGGAACATTATGCATTAAAAATACTCACAAAAGAAGAAAATGGGGTGCTAGTTCCATCAAATGTGGCGAAGGAATATCAGGAAAAGTTTGTGGAAGTCATGATTGATGAGTATCAGGATAGCAATTTGATCCAAGAAGCAATTTTAACCAGTGTATCCACCATACACCAGAACAAATATAATATTTTTATGGTAGGAGATGTCAAACAAAGCATCTACCGGTTTCGGTTATCAAGACCTGAACTTTTCATGGAAAAGTACGATACCTATAGTCAGGAAGAGAGTCAGACGCAAAGAATTGATCTCCACAAAAATTTTCGCAGTCGAGAAGAAGTGTTGGACAGTGTGAATTTTATTTTTCGCCACATTATGAGAAAGGAAATCGGAGGGGTATCTTACGATGATCAGGCGGCATTGTACAAAGGTGCAGATTATGAATTCCAGAAGGACGAGTTTGGACAATCAATCAATCAGGCGGAATTGATTCTTGTAGATCCGGATAAAGATGAAAAATCACGGGAAGAATCGGATGAAACAGCTGTGCAGATGGAGGCAAGAGTGGTTGCCAAACGGATAAAGGAACTTCGAAAGAACGGGAGAGTTTTAGAGAAAGAGTCAGGGAAATACCGAACACCTAACTATAAAGATATGGTTATTTTGACAAGGAGCACAAAAGGATGGGCGGATACCTTTGCGGAAGTTCTTATGGAAGAGGGAATTCCTGCGTATTCGGGAGGAACAGAAGGGTATTTTGAAACCTATGAGATCAGTGTTTTGTTGGATTACCTTAAAATCCTTGATAACTTTCGGCAGGAGATGCCATTGACTGCGGTGTTAACGTCTCCGTTTGCAGGAATTTCCGCAAAACAGTTGGCAAAAATAAAAATTAGATTTCCGGAACATCCCTTTTATGAAGCAATTCTTTGTTATGCGAAAGAGGAACATTGTGATGTAACACTGCAAAAGCAATTACAAGACTTTTTGAAAACCTATGCTTGTTTCCGAGAGAAAATTCCATTTATGGCAATCCATGATCTTTTGTGGGAAATTCTTGAAACAACAGGTTACAGACAATTTATATGCGCAATGCCGGGAGGAACCCAAAGAGAAGCCAACATAGAAATGCTTTTAGAAAAAGCAGCGACTTTTGAAAAAACAAGTTATAAAGGATTGTTTAATTTTGTCCGTTATATTGAACAACTAAAAAAATATGATGTGGATTATGGAGAAGCCAACATAGAAGACGAACAATCGGATACAGTACGTATTATGACGATTCATAAAAGCAAAGGGCTTGAATTTCCCATTGTGTTTGTATCGGGTATGGGAAAAAAATTTAATGCACGGGATCTATCCAGTGAAATTGTGCTTCATTCACAGTTTGGAATAGGGATTAATGCCATTGATTTGAAAGCTAGAACCAAAAGTCCCACAATCATGAAAAAGATTATTCAAGATAAACTGGCAGTTGAAAGTTTAGGGGAAGAGTTACGAGTATTATATGTGGCATTAACAAGAGCCAAAGAGAAGTTGATCATGACAGGACAGCTTTCACAGGCCGAAGAAAAATTGGAACAACAACAATTGTTGCAGGGAAGCCAAAAGAAACAAACGCTCCCCCTTTATTCTATTTTGTCAGCGAAGTGTTATTTGGACTGGATCCTACCGGTTGTCTCCCAAGTTACAAAAGAGAATCCTATTAAGGTATCAATAGAATCTGCAAATACTATTTTTCAGGCGGAGCAACAAGAAAAGGTTAAAACAATTCTGGAACGAGAAACATTAGAGCAGTTTGATGTGAATCAAGTGTACGAAAAAGAAATCAACCAACAGTTAAACGAACAACTCACATACACCTATCCATTTGATTCTGAACGAACAAGAAAAATGAAATTCACAGTTTCGGAATTAAAGAAACAGACCTATCTAGAAGAAGAGTTGCAAGACCAAAATGGGGAATATCTGTTTCAAGAGCCAGAGGTTATCCCTCTTTTACCAGAATTTTTGTCGGAGGAAAAAAAAGTAGAAGGAGGATTTCGCGGTACAGCTTATCATAAACTTTTGGAACTTTTAGATTTTACGAAAGAATACGATCGAGAAACATTAGAAGCGGAAATCCAGCAACTTGTAAAATGGGGGCGGCTATCAAAAGAAATGTCAGAGTGTATTCGACAAACAGATATTTTGAAATTTTTGCAGAGTGATCTTGCCAAACGGATGAAAACAGCAGCCAGCCTTATGCAATTAAAAAAAGAACAGCCATTTGTGTTGGGGGTAGATATAAAAGAACTATATCCAGAAGATGCCTCAAATGAAACGGTGTTGATCCAAGGAATTATTGATCTCTACTTTGAGGAAAACGAAGAATTGGTGCTGGTGGATTATAAAACAGATTTTGTAAATTCACCAGAAGAATTAAAAGAAAAATATCATGGGCAGCTTGCGTATTATGCAAAAGCGTTGGAAACGCTTTTAGGAAAAAAAGTAAAACAAAAAATCATTTATTCTTTTCGGCTACAGAAAGAAATTATTTTATAAGTTTCTTTGAATAAGACGAATAAATGTGGTAATAATCCAAGCAAGAACAGGAAAGGCAGGGATTATTATGGTGAAGAAGAAAGAACAAGTGGTAGATTTGCAAACACTAGAACCACAAGAAAAAATGAAATATGAGATAGCAGAAGAATTGGGACTACTTGATAAAGTGTTGAAAAATGGGTGGAAGTCATTGTCCTCAAAAGAAACAGGAAAAATAGGAGGGCTGATTACAAAACGAAAGCGTAAGGAAACAAAATAATTGACTTTTGCCTATTCTTTTGCTAAAATAATGAAACTGGAGAAAAAAGAACAGGTGAATTAGATGAATGAAAAAATCAATATCTTTGATGTGGAGTTGGATCGGTTTACAGCAAAGAAAGCGATGCGTCAGGCAGTAGAGTATCTGGAAAGTGACACCATCAATTTGATAGAAGTGGTTACTTTGGATATGCTTTTACAAGAAAAAGAAAATAAAGAGTGGAAAGAGCAGACTGCAAAATTTGACATGATACTTCCAGGCGAAGAAGGAATTCTTCAAGCTGCTAAGATTACAGATACCAGGCTTTTAAAAGATGTCTCTGGAAAGATTTTTTTGAAAATGTTTTTTCGATATCTACAAAAAAATCATAAGAAGGCCATTCTTATTTCTCGAGATGCAGATATGGCAGAGAGACTTAAAAAAGCAATCCAGCAAAATCATAAGGGAATGATCGTTGTTGGGACTTGTCAACTTGATGAAAATGGATCTCAGGAAGAGATTGTAAATGAAATTAATGGTATGGAAGCAGAGTGTATCTTATCCTTTCTTCCAGCGCCGCTACAAGAGGACTTTATTATAAATAATAAAGCGCTGTTAAACGTAAAATTATGGCTGGGATGCGGGAGCACTTTGGCAGAGCGTTACATTGAAAATGGGACAGGCGGTATTCGCTATTATTTTATGAAAAAACGTTTTCTCCATCTTGCAGGAAAGCATATTAAAAACAATCTTCAAGACAAAAAAGACGAATCATAAAATGAAAATTGTGAACTATGTCTAATGTTAAAATATGAAATAATTATAAAAAATTCGAGGAAATGCATAAAAAAAATGGATTTCCTCTTTATTTTTTTGTGGTTATGTCTTAATATAAGTATATATGTGTGCATGTATAATTTTTGGTTTCAACTTCTTTGTGGAATATGCACATGAGCATACATATGAGTGGAGTGGAGGAGAGAAAATGATATCAAATCAGGTATTACAAAACACGATAGAAGGATTAAAAAGTATTTCACGTATTGATTTTTGCGTGATGGATACAGAGGGTAAGGTTCTTGCAAGTACATTTGAGGATTCTAGAAAATATGAAAGTGCTGTTGTATTGTTTGTAGAATCGCCGGCTGACAGTCAAGTTATTCAGGGATGTCAGTTTTTTAAGATTTTTGATGAACAGCAGTTGGAGTATGTACTACTTGCCACAGGTAACAGTGAAGAAATTTATATGGTAGGGAAGATGGCGGCCTTCCAGATTCAAAGTCTGTTGGTTGCTTATAAAGAACGTTTTGACAAAGATAATTTTATTAAAAATCTATTGCTTGATAATCTTCTTTTGGTTGATATTTACAATAGAGCACAAAAATTACATATTGACACAGAGGCAAAACGTGTTATCTTTATTATTGAAACATTGTGCGAAAAAGACAGCGTTGCATTGGACCGCGTAAGAAGTCTGCTTGGAGGAAAGTCGAAAGATTTTGTCACAGCCGTAGACGAAAAAAACATCATTGTATTAAAAGAATTGTCACAAAAAGATGGAAATCGCGAGCTTGACAAGATGGCAGTAGAAATGCTGGATCTAATCAAGACAGAACATCCGGAGGAGTCTATTCATATCGCATATGGTACAGTAGTCAACGATATCAAAGAGGTGTCTAGATCTTACAAGGAAGCAAAACTTGCATTGGATGTGGGAAAGATTTTCTTTAAAGAAAAAGACATTGTTGCCTACAGCACGCTTGGAATTGGAAGATTGATTTACCAGTTACCGATTCCACTTTGCAAAATGTTCATTAAAGAGATTTTTGAGGGGAAATCTCCAGACGATTTTGACGAAGAGACATTGACAACCATCAATAAATTTTTTGAAAATAGTCTGAATGTTTCAGAAACGTCAAGACAACTATATATTCATAGGAATACTTTGGTGTACCGCTTGGATAAACTACAAAAGAGTACAGGGCTAGATCTTCGTGTTTTTGAAGATGCAATTACGTTTAAGATTGCACTTATGGTAGTTGAATATATGAAATATATGGAGACAACAGGTTATTGATACTTTTAAGAGGTTGATGCCAAAGGAGCATGAATAATTAGGAGGAACATATGATAGAATTAAAAAATGTAACGAAGGAATACTCAAAAGGTGTCTCTGCACTAAATGGGGTATCGGTAAAAATTGAACAAGGTGAGTTCGTTTTTATTGTGGGAGATAGTGGATCTGGTAAATCCACATTGATTCGTTTGATCATGAAAGAATTAAGCCCAACAGATGGAACCATTATCGTGAATGGACAGAACCTGAATCGTATGAGACATCGCAACATTGCAAAATATCGTAGAGGGATTGGGGTCGTATTTCAGGATTTCCGACTTCTAAAAGATAGAAATATTTATGATAATATATCGTTTGCGTTAAGAGTTACAGAAACACCATCTCGTATCATTAAGAAAAAAGTGCCAGCAGCTCTTTCTTTGGTTGGACTTGCACAAAAATATAAGGCATTTCCAAAGGAACTTTCTGGTGGAGAGCAGCAAAGAGTTGCAATTGCAAGAGCGATTGTAAATGAACCGGCCATTCTTCTTGCAGACGAGCCAACAGGTAACCTAGATCCAACAAATTCATGGGAAATTATGAGTCTTTTGAAAGAGGCAAATGAAAGAGGAACGACCGTTGTTGTTGTTACGCATAATCAAGAGATTGTAAATGAGATGAATGAGCGTGTGATCACAATGAAACAAGGCGTTATTGTCAGCGATGAAAAAAAAGGTGGGTATTTCGATGAGAATTAGTACTTTAGGATACGTAGGAAAACAGGGCATTAAGAATATCGGAAGAAATAAGATGTTTTCATTTGCATCAGTGGCTACTATGTCAGCTTGTATTTTTTTATTCGGATTATTCTTTTCTATTTTAGTAAACTTTCAACATATTATAAAATCTGCTGAAGAAGGCGTTGCTGTTACTGTCTTTTTTGATGCAGGACTTCCGCAAGAAACAAAAGATGAGATCGGCGCACAGCTTAAGAAAAGGGAAGAAGTCGGCAAGGTTGTATTTGTTTCAGCAGAGGAAGCATGGGAACAATACAAAAAGCAATATTTTGCTGATAATCCGGACGCAGCAGAAGGATTTAAAAATGACAATCCACTGGCTGAATCCGATCATTATGAAGTATATATGAAAACAGAAAATAAAGACAAAGCAAGTTTGTCTGTTCGAAGCAAGTCTCTTGCATTAACACAAAAAGAACTTGTAAAGTATGCAAAAGGACTAGAAGGGGTTCGTGATGTTAAAAAATCAGATGTTGTTGCAAAAGCTTTGTCAAGTGTAAATACGCTTGTAGGATATATTTCCATTGCAATTATTTTGATTTTGTTTGGAGTTTCGATTTTCTTGATCAGCAATACCGTAACTATGGGTATTACGGTGCGTAAAGAGGAAATCGCGATTATGAAATACATTGGGGCAAAGGATTTCGTGGTTCGATCCCCATTTATTATCGAGAGTATTTTGATGGGAATTGTTGGAGCGATTATACCACTGGTACTTCTGTATGCACTCTATGGAAAAGCTGTATCATATGTACTGACACATTTTTCAATATTGAACAATATTATTGATTTTCTTCCAGTATCAGAAGTTTACCGCTGGCTATTGCCGACAGGACTTATTCTGGGAGTTGGTATGGGATTCTTTGGAAGTTTCTTTACAGTTAGAAAGCACTTGAAAGTGTAGGACCTATCCCGGGATAGCTATTCGAAATTACGAATGGTCTTATTCCCGGGTTTTTTTATATTGCGTAGATGGATACTGGAGAGGTGATAGAATGGAAAAGAAAAAAAGAAGCTTTAAAAGTGGAGTAGTTTATGGAAGTGTATTGATGTTTCTTGTGATATTCATAGGAAGTGGTCTTTACAAGGCTGCCTCTAGTCATTTTCATCAAGCGAATTCTACTGTACAGATTGGAAATGACAAACAGGTAAAGCAGAAACTAAAACTGCTAGGAAACATTATAGATGATCAATATCTGTATTCAGATCAAGTGACAAAGGAGCAGATTGAAGACGGGATCTATAAAGGGTTTGCAGAAGCTATGGGGGATCCTTACACGGTCTACTACAATGCGAAAGAAACCAAAGATTTATTTGAGTCTACAAGTGGACAATTTTCTGGAATAGGTGCACTGCTATCGGTGGAACTTAAAACGGGGTTGGCACGTATTAATAAAGTTTACGAGGATTCTCCGGCTCAAAAAGCGGGGTTAAAAGAAGGAGACATCATTTACCAGGTAGACGATCACGAGTTTCTAAGTGGAGATTTATCCGAATTAGTTTCCTGGGTAAGAGGAGATGAAGGAACAGACGTTGTTATAAAAGTATACCGTGGAGATGAGATGGAGAAAAAAGAATTTACAGTAACACGAGGAAAAATTGAAGCGATTACTGTAAGTAGTACCATGCTAGAAGACCACATCGGTTATCTTGTGATTTCTGAATTTGATACCGTTACATATGAGCAATTCAAATCGGAACTTGAGAAACTGGAACAGCAAGGGATGAAAGGGTTAATTATAGATTTAAGAGGAAATCCAGGTGGAATACTTGATACAACTGTAAGTATGTTAAAGGAAATTTTACCAAAAGGAATTATTGTTTCCACAAAAGACAAGAACGGAAAGGAAGAAGAGTATCGTAATCCAAAAGATCATACCTTTGATAAACCACTGGCCATTCTTGTGGATGAAAATAGTGCCAGTGCATCTGAAATTTTTACAGGCGCTGTAAAAGATTATAAAGTTGGAACAATCGTAGGAAAAACAACCTATGGAAAAGGTATCGTACAACAGATTATAGAACTAAAGGATGGAAGTAGTTTAAAAGTTACGATCTCACAATACTTTACTCCAAGCGGGGTTTGTATTCACCAAAAAGGAATAAAGCCAGATATTGAAGTAGAATATCAATTCGATCCAGAAAAGGATCTGTATGATTCTCAAATGTTAAAAGCAATGGAAGTGATAAAAGAGCAACTGTAATACAAATGGCAGGAAGACAGGGGGATGCTTATGCAAAAGAAAAGATGTTATTTATGCGGAGGGAAACTGGTAAAGGGTGTATGCGTTGATTGTGGTCTGGACAATAGAAGAAATGATCGAAAATCTTATCGGTTAAATTCTACTACAGCCGAGTTTGCATCAGATCGAGATACAGCAGAGCGAGATACAACAGATCGAAATACAGCAGATCGAGAAGTATCAAAGGCAAAACCGACAGAGGTACAAAAGGTAAACCCAAAAACGAAACAAAAATCAAGCTATGTATTACAGCAAAGTTCAGTGCCCAAAAAAGATAAAAATAAACAAGTACGAAAAAAAGCCAAAAATGCGGTAGAAGGCAAGAAAAAGCGGCCGCGTCGGGTCGTAAAAATTATTCTATTTACGATTCTTGCTATCTATATTTTACCGGTGATTTTAGAAGTAGGTATGGATGGGATTTATCGTGTGATAAATCAGTATGAAAGTCATAAAAGAGTGCAAGAAGAATTTGAAGATTCTTCAAACTATGAAGAGGACATTTATGAAAATGTAACATATGATCTTCCAAGCAGTGGGGAAAAATATGAAATTGAATTGACGTCAGGAAATTATAAAATTGGCGTTCATATTCCAGAAGGAAATTATTCTATTGATCAAGTGGGAGATTCTGGATTTTGTAGGGTGAAAGATGAAAAAAATAGAATTTATAAGCACTGGTGGCTTTCGGATCAAGAGGAAAGTCTAAAAAATGGGGCAGTTCAAACGGCAGATGATGTACGCTTGTATCAGGGAGCAGAATTTTTAGTAGATGATGGCACGACGATTCGCCTGACTACAGAGTGTGCACAAATGGATAAAATGATACCACTAGTGGAAAATCCACTTTCTGAAAAGATACTTTTGAAAGAAGGAGATAAATATACGGTTGGCAAGGATTTTCCGGCGGGAATTTATGACCTTGTATGTGAAAAAGATTTTGTGGGAATGGATACCAACTATGATGATTCGCTTGAGCTCTATTGGGCATCAATGGAGAACAAAGAAGGATTTAAAAACATCTATTTGCTAGAAGGAACAATTGTACAAATTACCGATGGAGAGGGAGCTCTTATCCCATCTAAAATGATAGAATCACAGGATTACACTCCGTAGTATGATCGGACAAGTGATTATTAGAATAAAAGAAATTATTAGCACTCTTTGCAAAAGAGTGCTAATTTCGTATTGACTTTTGAAAAATGCTGTATTATGATATGTTTTAGGCGAGAAACCAAAATAATGAAGACACAGATCATATAAAAAGGAGTGTTTATAATGGAAACAAGAAAGGGAAATTTATCAATTGACAGTGAAAATATTTTTCCGATCATAAAAAAATGGGTATATTCAGATCACGATATTTTTATGCGTGAGCTCATATCAAACGGATGTGATGCAATTACGAAATTAAAAAAACTGGATATGATGGGAGAGTATGAGCTTAAAGAAGGATATAAAGCAAAGATCCAGGTGATTGTAAATCCAGAAGAGAAGACACTGAAATTTATAGACAATGGTCTTGGAATGACAGCAGACGAAGTGGAAGAATACATTACACAGATTGCATTTTCAGGAGCCACACACTTCTTGGAAAAATACAAAGATAAGACGACCGAGGATGAAATGATTGGTCATTTTGGACTTGGATTTTATTCTGCATTCATGGTGGCCGATGAGGTTCATATTGACACGTTGTCATACAAAGAAGGTGCAAAATCCGTACATTGGATCAGTGAAGGTGGCACAGAGTATGAGATGCAGGAAGGAAATAGAGAAGAAGTTGGGACGGAAATCACTCTATTTTTAAATGAAGACAGCCTCGAATTTGCAAATGAATATAGAGCAAGAGAAGTCATTGAGAAGTATTGTTCTTTTATGCCGGTAGAAATCTTCCTTTCCAAAGCAAATGCAGATACCGAATACGAAGTGATTGATGAAGCGGATGTGTTAGATACCGATGAGGTGGTAGAGCACATTACAGAAGAACCAAAAGAAGGCGAAGAAGGAGAGACAAAGCAAAAGGCGAAGATTGTAAAACGTCCAGTATCTCTTAGTGATACGCACCCTCTTTGGACCAAAAATCCAAGTGAATGTACAAAAGAAGAGTATATAGAATTTTATCGTAAAGTATTTATGGATTACAAAGAACCATTGTTCTGGATTCATTTAAATATGGATTATCCATTTAATTTAAAAGGAATTCTCTATTTCCCAAAAATCAACACAGAATATGATTCCGTTGAAGGAACGATCAAATTATATAACAATCAAGTGTTCATTGCAGATAATATTAAAGAAGTCATTCCAGAATTTCTTATGGTACTAAAGGGAGTGATCGATTGTCCGGATCTTCCGTTGAACGTATCAAGAAGTGCACTGCAAAACGATGGATTTGTCAATAAAGTTGCAGATTATATCTCCAAGAAAGTTGCAGATAAGCTCAATGGAATGTTTAAAAATGATAGAGAAAATTACGAAAAGTATTGGGATGATATTTCTCCATTTATCAAATTTGGCTGTTTGAAGGATGAAAAATTTGGAAAGAAAATTGAAAAATCAATTTTATTTAAAAATTTAGAGCATAACTATCTTACATTAGAGGATTGCATCGTAGCAAATGGGGGATCTTTGGAAGATAAGGTAGAAGAAACCAAAGAAAAGACAGCCGAGGAACAAGAAAAAGAAGAGAACAAAACAGATATTTTCTATGTTACAGATGAACTCCAGCAAAGCCAGTACATTAATATGTTTAAGGCTCAAGGACAAGATGCGGTAATCTTAAAACATAATATTGATTCTGCGTTTATCACGTATTTAGAGCAACACAATGAAAATATTCGTTTCCAGAGAATTGACGCAGACGTGCATGAATCATTAAAATCAGATGTGAGTGAGGAAGAAAAAGAAGAATTTGCAAAGACAACAGATTCTCTTGTTGAAATATTCAGGAAAGAACTGGGCAACGAACAGCTTGATGTAAAAGTTGAAAAGTTGAAAGATGAAAACATTGCATCTATGGCAGTATTGTCAGAACAGTCAAGACGTATGGAAGAAATGATGAGAATGTATGGAATGGGTGCAATGGATCCAGCAATGTTTGGAAGTCAGGCTACATTGATTCTTAATGCAGAGCATCCATTGGTGAAATTTGTGGTAGAGCATAAGGAGAATGAAAATGTTTCTATCATATGCAAACAGTTGTATGATCTTGCGATGATGGCACACAAACCATTAAATTCTGAAGAAATGACTGCATTTGTGAAACGAAGCAATGATATTATGTTAATGCTTACAAAATAATGAAAAGAAAGAGGACAGACTCTTGTATCAAAGATACAAAGGGGTCTGTCCTTTTTTGCGGTCATACATCAAAAGGAATTTCTTTTGCACTGAAAAATTTTAATGTAGTCTGATCCCAAATGTGTTCTAAGGATTTATCTAATGTAAAAAGTTTTAGAGAAGTTCCGGTGGTACAACGCAGGGAAGAACCGTCATAATAAACATTAAGATAGCAGCCTTGGATTTGGTCCATCGGAAAATCCAGATTATTTTTTGAAAGAAGTGCTTCTATCTGGGCAGGGGAGAGACGAAAGATAAATTTAAAACTAAGTGGAGTATGCTTTCCTCGGATCAAATGAAAACAATACTCTTTAAGAGTATTCCAAGAAGAGTATTCCTCCAGATCATCTTGTTCAGAAAAAAAAGATTTTTGAATATACCCATCAATCTTAAAAGTATTAAAGGTAACAATTTCCCCTTCAACGAACTGAAATTGATCAAAAGTTTCGGATAACAATAGGTGAGACATAAATAATTTAACACTTGTTATCTGTAATGAAATCATAAACAAACCTCCGTTTTAATAAAAAACTTATTTTATTGTACCATATTTTTATAAAAACAAATAGTAAAAAGAAAATGAAACATTAAGAGTATTTTAAGAATATGAATATTGGCGGAATTTGTCGAATATAGTATAATAAAATAAAAATTCACAAGAATAGCTATTCAAATAGATAGAAAAGAGGCAAAAAGTGTGAGGAAGAAAAAAAGATATTATGGGCGATCGAGAAGAAAAAGAAGAAGAAATTCCGGGTACTTCTATGGGATGGTTGCTCTGGGGATCTGTTTGTTTATTGCAAGTGCATTGTTTGTTGGACGGGGAGCTAAGAGCAAGAATTTCGATGCCAAGAGAGTACGATCGAATCAATGTGTTGCATTTTATCCAAGACAGACTAAGAATATGGGAAAAGCCTTTGCAGAAAAGTTGTGCAAGAAGGGAAAGAGAAAATCGGTATACGATTACAAGACCTATAAAATGAAGGATTATTATTGTTACGATTACGGAAATGATCAGACACTTTTTTTGGATAAGCACTTCAAAAAGCCACAGTTAAAACCTTTGAGCGATCGAGGAAAAAAGATGATTTCTGACTACTTAAGATATCAGATGAAGTCTGATGGAAGAGAAGAAGCATATACCTCAGATTTCATGGAAGATACGCATTATACCAACCTAAAAATGGAAGATTTTGAGTATCATTTTAACAAAGAATCGTTTATCTGTAAGTTTCAGAAATATGACACGGTGATAGAGATTCCATTGAAATATATTGCCAAAGAGTTAGGATTGGACTTGGGGGTTCCACAGGAACCATATTCAAAGCCTTATTATATAGATCCAAAACGTCCGATGGTAGCATTGACTTTTGATGATGGTCCAAGTTTAAATTCTGATTGTACAGACAAAATTTTGGATGAATTATATAAGTACGATGCCAAAGCTACTTTTTATGTCGTTGGTCGATCTTTAAGTGAGGAGACGAACCCAGTTATTAAAAAAGGATTAGAATTAGGAAATCAATATGGATCCCATTCCCATTCTCATTCGAACCTTGTAAAATTAAGCGAAGAGCAGATGCGGCAAGAAGTTATGGGAGTTTGTGATTATTTTAAAGAACATTTTGATTATGAGATGACATCTTATCGTCCACCATATGGAAGTTATAATGATCAGGTGGACAGCGTTATTCCGCTTCCAGCTATTTTATGGAATGTAGACAGCGGTGACTGGGAATCAAGAAATAGTGACGCCATTTTGTCTAAAGTGATTTCAGGTACATCCGATAGAAGCGTTGTCCTATTACATGATATACATGAGGCTTCTAAAAAAGCCGTTGTGGACGGAAAAATGATCAAAACACTGATTGATCGGGGATATCAATTAGTTACGGTAGATGAGCTGGCAAAGTTTGAGGGAGTAGAACTTGTTCAGGGTATTCATTTTTGTTGGGATTAGGTTTCAGAATATTGACTTTTAGAATCAAAAAAAGTATCATAAATGGTGCTGGAGAATATAAGGGGTTGTAGAAAGGTAAGTTTTGATGAAAAAAATAAATAGAAGGAAAAAAACGCTATACATAAGAGGGGCAGTCGGTATTTCGGCGATCGCTCTTCTTGTTGCGTTCGGAATTGGAAGGTTTCGAACCAAAAAGGTAGATACAAAAGAAGGTTTATTATATATAGAGCAGGCGGCAGCAGCAGACATTTCAGCAATTGAGAAAAAAATACAAGAAATGGAACGGGCGGAAGGAAAAAAAGAAGAGGCAAATAATTACAAAGCTGTTTTTCAAAATGCAGTGATTATGGGAGATTCCATTACAGAGGGAATGGTGGAATATGACATTTTAAATCCATCCAGTGTGGTTGCCAAAATAGGAAGTTCGGTCATAGATCTAGGGGATCAGATAGAAACGGTTCAAAAAATTAATCCACAAACTATTTTTCTTGCGTATGGTATGAATGACATTCGTACAACAAATGGACATGCGGAGGTGTTTGGAGAGGGGTATGAAAAACTTTTAAATGAATTAAAGAAAAAAGTACCAAATGCCAGAATATTTGTGAATTCTATTTTCCCTGTGCAAGATAAAGTTTTGGGAGAAATGCCAGAATATAAAACTTTAGAGAAGTATAATAAGCAACTTGAAAAGATTTGTGATAAATATCAACTCACGTTCATTGATAATACATCCTTGGTTTCGGAAGATGATTATGAGCCAGATGGGATTCATTTAAAAGCATCGTTTTATCCCTACTGGTTAGATCACATGGCGGAGGTGTCTGCGTTATGGTAAATCAATATACAACAAATCATGAATTAAAAGAAAATAGACACTATACGATGAGTGATATTATGAAATATGTGATTGTGGCAGTGATTATACTTTATGTTGCTTTTCTTTTAAATTTTTCTAGTGGAAGTAGTAAATCTTTCGAGGAGGTAAGAAAGCCGGTAGAGGCAGCGATTGATACGAAAAAATTACAAGATGCAGGAGCACAGGGACTTAAAAGATTTTATTCGTTAAATGCTGCGGACTATGATGGGGTTTTATTCTTTCATTCGAAATTTAATTTATCATCCGCTGAAGTGTTATTAATTAAAGTGAAGGATGAAGAACAAATTCATCAGGTTGTGGAGGCGATCGAAAGGAAACAGCAAAGTAGAATCAATGATTTTGAAGGGTATGCACCACAGGAAGTGAAATATTTAGAAGAAGCACAGATTTCAGTCAGGGGAAAATTTATATTCTTGTCAGTAGGAAAGCATGCGGACAAGTATAAAGAAATCTTTTCAAAAAGTCTATAATACAAGGGGAGAGAAAATTAATAATGTTATTTAGCAGTCTTACATTTTTAATGGTTTTTCTACCATGCACACTGGGGCTATACTATATTGTTCCAGATAAATTTAAAAATATGATTATGCTGATTGCGAGTCTTATTTTTTATGCATGGGGAGAGCCGGTATATATTATACTTATGATGCTTTCCATAGCATTAAATTATGTTTGTGGCATTAACTTAGGGGAAAAAGAAGAGGATCCGGTAGGAAGAAAGAAAAGTCTTGTTTTTGCAATTGTAATCAATTTATTGATACTTGGCTTCTTTAAATATTACGGATTTTTTATAGATAGTATCAATCAGATTTTTCCGGTGGATTTACCTTATAGGGAACTTCCACTACCGATAGGAATTTCATTTTATACCTTTCAAGCAGTATCATACATTGTAGATGTGTATAGGGGGAATGCAAAAGTACAGAAAAATATTTTGAACTTTGCACTATATATTTGTATGTTTCCGCAATTAATTGCAGGACCGATTGTGCGTTATGTAGATATAGAGATACAGTTAAGAAAAAGGGAACTTAGCATTTATAAATTTGGAAATGGAGTAAAAATCTTTTTGATAGGTTTGGCGAAAAAAGTTATTTTAGCCAACTGCACAGGCGCTGTCTTTCAGGAGATTATGGAATTGCAGATGGGAAGTTTCTCTGCCTTAACGGCATGGATCGGATGCATTTCCTACGCTTTCCAAATCTATTTTGATTTTAGTGGATATTCGGACATGGCTGTAGGACTTGGAAGAATGTTTGGATTCGAGTTTCGAAAGAACTTTGATTATCCTTACGTTTCTAAAAGTATTACAGAATTTTGGAGACGATGGCATATTTCCCTTAGCACATGGTTCAAAGAATATGTCTATATTCCACTTGGAGGAAATCGTTTTGGAAAGGCAAGACAGATTGAAAATATTCTTATCGTATGGATGCTTACAGGAATGTGGCATGGAGCGGCTTGGAATTTTATCTTTTGGGGAGTTTACTATGGGATTCTTCTTATTCTGGAAAAATTTGTATGGGGAGAAAAACTTCAGAAACTACCGGGATTTTTTCAGCATCTGTATGCCATCTTATGTATTTTAATCGGATGGGTATTTTTCTTTAGTCCAAATGTTGGATATGCATTTGATTACATAGGAATCATGTTTGGGATAGGAGGAAGTGGATTGTTCGATGGACAAGGGATTTTCTTTCTCTTCTCTAATTATTTATTGTATGCAATTGCTGTGTTGGGATCATGTGCATTTGGGGCAGAGCGATTAAACATCATGGTAAGAAGGATAAGAAATGGAAAAGTGCGGACGTTGATCGTGGGAGTTTCTTACATGGTATTACTGTTTGTAACGTTAGCATACCTTGTGACGGAATCATTTAATCCGTTTTTATATTTTAGATTCTAGGTGGAAGTATGAATAAAAGACTAAATATTAGAAGAAATGGGAAAAAAAAGGGAACAGCAGAAAGCCTGATCGCAAAGTTGTTTATAGGTTTTCTTATTATTATGATAGGGTGTAATTTGCTTACACCAGATAAAAAAACTTCAGAAAAAGAAAATAGAGTTTTGGAGCAAAGACCGAAGATTACAATGTCTGGATTGTTGACTGGCAGTTTTATGAAACAATACGAAAAGTATCTTGCAGATCAGTTTGCAGGAAGAGAATTTTTAAGAAGGGTCAAAACGACCTTAAGCCGTGTAGGGGGAAGTAAAAAAGAACAAGGCGTATTGATTGGAAAAAGAGATCAGTTATTTGAAGAAATCGTTATGCCACAACCAGAGTTACTAGAAAAAAATATTCAATCCATTCAAAAATTTGTGGATACCCATGAAGAGTTAACTATAAATATGCTTCTTGTGCCAGATGCGGCAACAATATTGGAAGATCAGCTACCTGTATTTGCTGCGGTGGAAGATCAAAGAGCCGTTTTTGGAAGAATAAAGAAAACTTTGGGAAAATCTGTGAATTGGATTGATGCCGTAAAGACATTGTCGAAACATTCGGAGGAAAAGATCTATTACAAAACAGACCATCACTGGACAAGTCTGGGTGCATTTTATACATTTGTGGATGCAGCTCCTTCATTAGGGATCAAAGAGGATGTGTCGTCAAAATATGTATCCTACCCTGTTTCAACAAACTTTAATGGTACGCTTGCTGCTAAAAGTGGTGCAAAAATGCGGATAAAGGAAGAGATTGATATTTATGTTCCACAAAACACGGATAATGATTTGATTGTCAACCATGTAGAAGAGCAGGAAAAAATGGCAACGATCTATCATGCAGACAAGCTAAAGACAAGAGATCAATATGGGGTATTTTTTGGTGGAAATTCTTCTGTGATCGACATCAAAACAGTTTCACAAGACAAAAGAAGACTTTTAGTTATAAAAGATTCCTATGCAAATTGTTTCGTGCCATTTTTAGCGCCATATTATAGAGAAATCGTTATGGTGGATCCTAGATATTATTCGGGGAATATAGAAGATATTTTACAAACATATAAGATATCAGATGTATTATTTTTATATAGTGGCAATACTTTTTTACAAGACAATAATTTAAGTGGAGTGTTATCAAGTGAGCAATCGAATGAAAACGGAGTTCTTAACAAAAAAAGAACCAGTGAGACTGAATAAATTTTTAAGTGAGGCGGGAGTGTGTTCCAGAAGGGAGGCAGACCGCCTTATTCAAAGTGGACAGGTATTTATAGATGGAAAAAAAGCTGACATGGGAGTAAAGGTTCTTCCGGGGCAGGAAGTAAAAGTGGGAAAAAAAATCGTCTCTAAAAATGAGAAAATGATCGTTATGGCAGTAAATAAGCCCAAAGGGATTGTTTGTACAGAAGAGAAAAGGGAAAGAAATAGTATTATCCGCTTTTTAAATTATCCAGAGCGAGTTACGTATGTAGGACGTTTAGATAAAGATTCTAGAGGTCTTCTTCTTATGACAAACAATGGAGATATTATCAATAAGATGATGCGGGCGGGGAATTTACATGAAAAGGAATATAAGGTTACGGTAGATAAAGCAATTACAGAGCAATTTCTTCAAAAAATGTCTTCTGGGGTACCAATTCTTGATACGGTAACAAGACCATGTAAGATTAAAAAAGTGGGAAAATATACCTTTCAGATTATTTTGACACAAGGACTAAATCGGCAGATCAGAAGAATGTGCGAGGCTTTGGGGTACGAGGTAAAAGATTTGTTACGCACTCGAATCATGAATATAGAGCTTGGACAATTAAAAGAAGGAACTTATAGAATGCTTACCGACCAAGAATTGGAAGAACTTTATGACATGGTAAAAGATTCCTCGAATAATATGGTTATACCTGTACAAGAAAAAAAAGAACATTCATCAAAAGAAAGGGGGAATACTCTATGATGGATACCCAAAAGAGAATGTATGAACTTGTGGAGATTTTGAATCGTGCAAGATATGCTTATGAGCAAGAAAATAAAGAAATCATGAGCAATTACGAATACGATAAATTATATGATGAACTACAGCAATTGGAACAAAATCTAGGGGTGACTTTAGCAGCTAGTCCTACCATAAATGTAGGATATGAAGTGTTAAGTGAACTTCCAAAAGAACGTCATGAAAAACCAATGTTATCCTTAGATAAGACAAAGAAAGTGGCTGATTTAAAAGACTTTTTACAAGATCAAAAAGCAGTTATTTCTTGGAAATTAGATGGCCTGACAATCGTGTTGACCTACCGAGAGGGAAGGTTGTTTAAGGCGGTTACAAGAGGAAATGGAGAGGTTGGAGAAGTCATTACCAATAATGCAAAGGTGTTTAAAAATCTCCCTCTTCAGATTCCATACAAAGGAGAATTGATTCTTCGGGGGGAGGCTGTCATTGGATATTCTGATTTTGAAAAAATCAATGCACAAATTGAAGATGTTGATGCAAAATATAAAAATCCAAGAAACTTATGCAGTGGATCAGTTCGTCAGCTAAATAATGAGATCACAGCAAAGAGAAATGTAAAATTCTTTGCCTTTAATCTTGTAAAAGCAGAAGAGGTTGAATTTGAAAATTCTAGGCTCAAACAGTTTGAGTGGCTTCGTGATCAGGGATTTGAGGTTGTAGAACACCATGAAGTGTCAAAAGATACGGTAGAGAAAGAAGTCGCTTGGTTTGAGAAAACGATTATCCACAACGATTTTCCGTCGGATGGACTTGTTCTTGCCTATGATGATTTGGCATATGGAACATCTCTTGGAACAACAGCTAAATTTCCAAGGGATTCTTTTGCGTTTAAATGGGCAGATGAGAGGAAGGATACGACCTTGTTGTCAATTGAATGGAGTCCATCGCGAACAGGGTTGATCAATCCAGTGGCCGTGTTTGAACCAGTAGAATTAGAAGGAACAACAGTAAGCCGTGCAAGTGTGCATAACATTAGTATTATGGAAGAGTTGGAACTAGGAGAGGGAGATAAGATTCAAGTGTATAAAGCGAACATGATCATTCCACAAATCGCGGAAAATCTTACACGCAGTGGAGTTCGCAATATTCCAACAGAATGTCCGGTTTGTGGTGGAAAAACAAAAATAGCTATGGAAAATGGAACAAAAACGCTCTATTGTACCAATAAAAATTGTCAGGCAAAACAGATAAAATCATTTGCATTGTTTGTAAGCAGAGATGCTTTGAATATCGAAGGGCTTTCAGAAGCAACCTTGGAAAAATTTATTGCAAAAGGATTTATGAAAGACTTTGTAGATATCTTTCACTTGCACAAATATGAGGCAGAGATAAAATCCATGGAAGGATTTGGAACAAAGTCTTATGATAATTTGATTCAAAGAATAGAACAGGCAAGAAATACAACATTACCAAAACTGATCTATAGTTTAGGGATTGCCAATATCGGGCTTTCCAATGCAAAAGTAATTTGCCGTGCATTGCACAATGATCCTAAAAAAATTATGGATGCCACTGTGGAGCAGTTAAATGAGATTTCAGGCATTGGAGACGTGATTGCAAAAACTTTTGTTGACTATTTTTCCGAGGATTCTAACAGAGAACTTTTTGAAAACCTTTTGAAAGAAGTCACACTTCCAAAAGAGGAGGAAGATCATTCCAATCAAATGTTTGCAAACATGAACTTTGTTGTTACAGGAAGTGTACAGCATTTTGCAAACCGTAATGAAATCAAAGAGGTGATCGAGGAAAGAGGAGGAAAAGTGACAGGATCTGTGACTTCAAAAACATCCTATCTTATCAATAATGATGTCAACTCCACTTCGTCGAAAAATAAAAAAGCAAGAGAACTTGGAATCCCGATCCTATCGGAAGAAGAGTTTATAGAATGGCTGCAGGAAAACATTTAGAAAAACTTTATTTGTATACAGGAAAAAATTGCGTTATAATGTATTACAATACTTTAAACGAAAGAAGGGAACAAAATGTCAGATAAAGATTTTATTATAGATGAATCCGATGTAAAAGAAAATGAATCGGAGATTGTTAACGGTATTGTAGAAGATAAAAAGGAAGAAAAGACAGCACATACGAAAGAGGAGGATGACGGATACGAGAAATTTTGCATGATCTGCCATCGACCGGAAAGTGTGACCGGAAAGATGATCGAACTTCCGAATAATCTTACGGTATGCCCGGATTGTATGCAGAAAAGCTTTGATACGATGATGAACGGCTCCATGGATTTTAGTAAGTTAATGAATATTCCGGGGGTTCAGTTTTTAAATATGTCTGATTTGGAAAATATGGTACCAAAGCAACAGAAAGTGAAGAAGAAAAAAGAAAAACCAAAAGAATATAAGACACTCGATTTAAAAAATATTCCGGCGCCACATAAAATAAAAGCACGTTTAGACGAGTATGTAGTTGGGCAGGAGTACGCTAAAAAAGCCATTTCCGTCGCAGTTTACAATCATTATAAACGTGTAGCGACAAACACGATGGATGATATTGAGATAGAAAAGTCAAATATGCTTATGATTGGACCAACAGGAAGTGGAAAGACCTATCTGGTAAAGACACTTGCAAAACTCTTAGATGTACCACTGGCTATTACAGATGCCACATCATTGACAGAGGCCGGATATATTGGGGATGATATTGAAAGTGTCGTTTCTAAACTTCTCGCAGCAGCAGATAATGATGTTGAGCGTGCAGAAAATGGAATTATTTTTATAGATGAGATAGATAAGATTGCCAAGAAGAAAAATTCAAGTCAAAGAGATGTAAGTGGAGAGTCTGTTCAGCAAGGACTGTTGAAATTACTGGAAGGAAGTGAAGTGGAAGTTCCAGTAGGAGCAAATAGCAAAAATGCTATGGTACCCCTCACGACAGTGAACACAAAGAACATTTTATTTATTTGTGGCGGAGCATTTCCAGGACTTAATGAAATTATTGTAGAGCGTTTATCCCATAAGACATCTATTGGATTTAATGCAGAATTAAAAGATAAATACGAACATGACAAGAATATTTTAGAGAAAGTAACAGTGGAAGATCTTCGCTCCTTTGGGTTGATTCCGGAGTTTATTGGTCGTCTTCCGATTATCTTTACATTAAAAGGTCTTGATCAGGACATGTTAGTTAAGATTTTAAAAGAACCGAAAAATGCGATTTTAAAACAATACAAGAAACTACTTGCGTTGGATGAGGTGAATTTAATCTTCAATGATGAAGCGCTAGAAGCAATCGCCAAAAAGGCTATGAAAAAAGAGACAGGAGCTAGAGCGCTTCGTGCGATCATTGAAGAATTTATGCTCGATATTATGTATGAGATTCCAAAAGATGACAACATCGGGCAAGTGACGATTACAAAAGAATACATTGAGGGAACAGGTGGGCCGATCATAGAACTTCGAGGACAGTCAACCCCGCTTCTTTCCTAAGGATCAAACCGTTTTCAAGTTGCCTGTAAAGGATTACAGCAACTGGTGAAAGCGGTTTTTTCCTGTTAAAGATTTCGGATTTCGTTAAAGGTATTAAATAGATTTAATTGTCCATAGCCAAAAAGTTGGTTGGGATAGGTCATAGAAGATGGACGGATGGCACCTAAAATGAAAAGACTTTTTAATTCATAGGAGTCAACTCTGGAGATTCCCATTTGATATCTTGCCCACTCAAGAAGTAGAGCAGCTGCCCCGGAAGTAAGAGCGGCCGAGACACTAGATCCAGAGCGTATTGCGTAGCGGTTATTTGGAAGGGGACCTTTGATATTAATTCCGGGAGCAGTAATATCAGGAACAATCAGCTGATTTCGTGTGTATCCCCGACCAGAACTTAATGCAACACCGTTGGTTCCACCATCGTAATAGGAAACGACAATGGGTCCGATCGTATTTCCTGGATCTGTAATCGTACAATCTGGGTTTGCGTTTAAAAAATAGACCTCTCCACTTAGAAATTCACGTACAGGAAGCCATAGATGAAAAAAACCAGTAATGGCCTGTAGTGGGGTAACGGTCACTCGCCAAATTCCCGCGGCGGGAGATTGGAACCGAAAGTAAACCATTGCAGAGGAACTTCGTTCTATGATCAGACGATAGGTGATTTCAACATTGGTTCCATCTAGGATAAATTGATAGTTAGAAGCAACACTTGTTTCAATTGGAATGGGATTGGAAGTATCGCCGGAAGGAGAGGTAAGGGTTATGGAAAGAAGATTTGGAAGATTGGACCATAATTCCATAACAAAGCCACCTACGTTTTCACCGACACGGATTTCTACAGAATTTGGAGTGTCTTTTTTTAGTTCGTATGAATAATGATGCCTTTGATCTGCTTCATTTCCACATCCAACTACAGGAATTCGACTATTCATGAGACTATAGTTTTCAAGTGCATAGGAAAGTGCACTCAGGCTAGTGTGTCCGCCCATATTTGTGCCAAGAGCAATGCAGATAACAAGTGGAAGATTTAATTTAGAAGCAAGAGTATTTAAGTATTTCAAACCTAAGAGAATGTCTGTTTCCTGATAGCAAGGGGTGTCATCAGGAATATAATAATAGTTTTTCAAGTATTGTTTGGCTGGTTTTAATTTTACCATGGCAATGGAAGCTTCCGGAGCCGCCCCAAGAAATTGTTCTTCTACATTTCCGCTTCCGGCAGCTACACCAGCAAGATAGGTTCCATGACTTTGTTCATCCTTTGAGGGAACAACAGAAAAAGGGTCAGAGCGTTTCAGAGCAACGTTAATGGATTCCTGAGTGTATTCCGTGCCATATACAAATCCATCGGGAGGAAGCCCATCTTGAATCGTTTGATCCCAAATCCCCACAATTCTGGTGGAACCATCGATCTTTTGAAATGCCGGATTTGTGTAATCAATTCCAGTATCAAGAAATCCAAGCAATATCCCATTTCCTTTTAATTGTAACGTTGGAAAGTTTTGGACTTGAGAAATTCCAGTTTTGCTTAAAGTTTCAAGACTTAAAAGAGTGTAACATTTTGGAATCGTATTGTAACTAAATCTGCTTAGATTGATCGGATCTGCTAAAATGGAAGAAATAAAAATGCACCGATATCCAAAATCCGCAGTTTGTGTACAAAGTTGTTCCGTAGAAATATCAGAGAGTGTAAAAGGAATGGTATCGGATACAATAAAGTCACGATAGTTTTCGGAAAGAATCCGTTCTTTGCAAACAAAAGGGTCCATAGAGTGTAAATCCTTTCAGTTTTTTTTAAAAGTATATGAAAGTTTAAAAAGATTTAATAACAAAAAAATGGGATATCGGTTATAATGTATATAAACAGATAATCTGCGTATGATTTTTCTTAGAATCATTTGTGAAGGGAGAATACAGATATGAGAACATTTTTTGAAGATTTAGGACAGAAAATTGCAGAAACAGCAGAAAAAGTAACAACCAAAGCAGAAGATGCTGTAGAGGTTACGCGAATTAAGAATCAGATCCGCAATTTAGAATGCGCCAATAAGGAAGATTTTATGGAGCTTGGAAAGAAAATATATGCACACTATCAGGAAGGAGAAGACATAAGTGCCGAATATGCAGATATCTGTGAAGCGATTCAAAATAGATATGAGAGCATTCAAAAATATGAAAAGCAGATTTCAGATGTAAAAGGTATGACAGTCTGCCACTCATGCGGCAAGAGTGTGTCAAAAGAAAAAGACAGCAGATTTTGTCCATATTGTGGAGAAAGACTTTCAAAAGATATGGAAGAAGCCGTAGAGAAAGTAAAAGACGCAGCAGAAGATTTTGCAGGACAAGTAAAGGGCAAAGCAGAAGGAATGGTAGACCAAGTCATGGACAAGGCAGAAGAAGTAAAGGACAAAGCAGAAGATGCCATCGATAAAGCAAAAGAAAAAACTTCAGATTTTGTGCAGGATGTATGCGAAAAGACAGCGAAAAAAGCATCTGATTTATTAGATGACTAAGGAGACAATGTATGCAGATTCTTATAGTTTTAGGAGTAGCTTTTGGGCTACTCCTTTGTGATCTTATATTAAAAAATTATGTAGAGAGAAGAATGAAAGAAGGAGAGGAACGGCCTATAGGAAAGACGAAGTTTATTCTCAGACATGTACACAATAAAGGCATGTGTTTGAATTGCTTTGAAAAGCACCCTAAACTTGTCAAGGACAGCTCCATAGTTGCGACACTACTTGTATTGGGGATGTTTCTTCGTACGCTTATTAGGAAAAAACAATATTTCCTAAAAATGGGGTTTGCCCTTCTTACAGCAGGAGCCATAGGAAATACGATTGACCGATGTACAAAAGGGTATGTGACCGATTATATTGGACGAAAAAGCAGACACAAAAACATAGAGAATATTACATATAATCTGAGCGATTTCTTTCTATTTATTGGAATTTTCATCCTTTGGGTTGCTTCTATTTTTTCGACAAAAAGAAAGTGATTATGATGTAGTAGTTAGGGTAGCTATGTTTTCAGTGTGAAAACAAAAGTGATGGAAAGATGTAGGGACACGAACGATATGGAATTACTGAAATTGGTTATTGTTGATGACGAACCCATCTTATTACAAGGTTTATTAGAAACATATGATTGGGAAAGTATGGGGTTTCAAGTTGTAGGCAGCGCTAGAGATGGAGAACAAGCGATTCAGGTCATAAAAGAAAAGAAACCGAATGTAGTTTTAACAGATATTAGGATGAAGAAAATTTCAGGACTTCAGGTGATGGAGGAAATTGGAAAACAGGAATCCAACAGTCTTTTTGTAGTTCTAAGTGCATACCGTGATTTTGAATATGCAAAACAAGCGTGTGATCTTGGTGCATTTGCCTATTTGTTGAAGCCAATCAACGAAGAAGAGTTAAGAGAAACTATGGGGAGTGCATATGAGTTTTGCATTGGTCAAATGGAGAACGAAGACAAACTTGAAAAATGGGAAAATCTGATCGTAAAAGACAAAGATGATTTCTTAAAGGGAATCCTTCAAAAATATTTAAAAAACAAGCTTTCTCTGGAAAAGGTGGAGAAAGTATTTCAAACATTAGATTCAAATTTAAATCCCAATGACAAGTTTATTGCAGTATATACAGATGTGGATTTGTCATATAAAATTACAAACTCGATGAACTATGAAGAAAAAAAATATGCAATGATTCAATTATTAACGAGTTATATTGAAGAATTATTTTTGTATTGGATCTTTGAGGGCAAAGAGGAAGCGAGTGTATTTATCATAAAAGCTGAAAATAGCGGATCTGTAATTCAAGTGAAACAAATTTTTGAAAAGGTAAAAGAAAATGAATATCCGGTTGTTGCAGCAATAGCAAAACCATATAAGGGAATAGAAGGAATAAAAAAAGGGTATGATGAAGCGGCAAAATTATTCGAGCTGGCTTGTATGTCGGGAGCAAGTGCATTTACAATGCAGGAAGAATTCCTAGAAGAGGAGGAAAAGAATCCGTCTGAAGATCATGAAATATTGATTATAACGGCAATAAGAAAAAATGATGTTAAAGAGCTAAAAGAGGCATTTATTCATTTTATTTATGGTTTGCCACAGAATGAAGAAGAACAGATGCATGATATTCATAGAATGATGTTAAAGACAGAATGTATGCTAAGAAATACGTCTGGTATTACAAAAGAACTTCAAGATCAGTATCAAAAGTATTATTCCAATATTCAAAGATTGACAGCAGGTAAAGCGGTTGATGTATGTTATAAAATTTTGTGTAACGTGATTGAACAAAGAAAAATCAGTGGATGTGGAAACGAAACAAAATTTTTTAGAGAATATATGTCAGAAGCAGTTGCATACATAGAGACACATTTGAATGAAGAAGATTTGTCAATTGTGTCAGTGGCAAATCATGTGTATTTAAATTCCGTTTACTTTGGACGAATATTTAAAAATACATTTCATTTGTCTTTCAAAAAATACCTGATGAAACGTCGAATGGAACGAGCAAAAAAACTTTTAGAGGAAGGGAATGTTAGTATAGGTACCATTTGCGAACAGGTTGGTATTGGGAATTCATCTTATTTTTCACATTTGTTTAAAGAGTATACTGGAAAACTCCCAAGTGAATATAAAAGGGAACATCATTTATGAAATTACAAAAAATATCAGGTTTGCAAAGAAAATTTTTATTAAACATCATAGGGTTACTTGCGTTGGCACTATTGCTGTCTAGTATTGGTGTTTGGATTTATATGAGTAAAAATATGTCAGGTGTTGTTTTAGATAAATATGAATTTTTGACAGAAAAAATGGGGATTGATCTTGACCGTCTCTATAAAAAAAGTGAAGAAGTTACGGCAAACTGTATTACAGATAAAAATATTCAGAAAAGTCTTCAAACAGAGGAATTAAGTGAACAAGAAAAAAGCGCGTTAAGTAAGTATTTTGCATATATAGAGCTTGATGATGTAACAGAGTATTGCTATGTAGATAATAAACAAAATGTATATACAAAATCGTATTCGGCACTGCCATATGAGGAATTTGAGAAAAGTAAAATAAAAGAAAAATTGCAATCCAATTACGCAAAGACAAATTGGATTTTTCAAGAGGATGATTTATTTCATTCTGGAAAGAAAACATTGTTTATAGGACGTAATGTTCACAGTATGGAATATAAGCATGAGCCGGGGATTCTTCTTTTCAAAATGGAGGAACAATATTTAAAGAAAATAGTGCAACAGGAAAAAGAGACAAAGGATATTATAATAGGAATTTTGGATAACAATGGACAGATTTGTATGCAATTTAATCCTAAAAAAATATCTTTAAACGTACATGATAAAGAAAGAATTTTGGCGTTATCAAAGTCAAAAGGAAAGGGCATAATTACAGATGGGGAACGCTTGCAAGGTGGAATCTTGCAAGCGTATCGTCAGAAAGAAAGCGGGTTTATTCTCTATACTTTAGTACCTAACGATGTGTTAAATAATGGGACGATACAAATTATTTTAGTATTACTGGGGATTTATTTTGTTGTGATCTTGATCGCATTACAAATAAGTTTTTATATTTCAAAGAAATTTACAAAACCGATTTTAATGATCAGCAAAGAAATGGAACAATTTGATGGAAATGATTTTTCCCATACCGTTCATATCGAGACAAATACAGAGCTGGATAAAATAGGGAATTCATACAATGAGATGCTCTATAATATAAAAAATCTGTTGCAAGAAGTAAAAAAACAGGAAAAGGAACTTCGGACCAGTGAATTAAATATGCTTATGAATCAAATCAAACCCCATTTTTTATACAATACACTTGACACGATTTATATGTTAGCAAGGATTAACGGAGAAAAAACGACTATGAAGATGATTCAGTCTTTGTCAACATATTTACGATTATCCTTGAGCAAAGGAAATGATATTGTAACGGTGGCAGATGAACTGGAAAATGTACGAAGTTATATGGAAATTTTACAGATACGCAATCGTGGTTTATTTGAATATGAAATAGACTGTCAGATCAAAGAAAAAGAGAGATGGATTCTTAAATTAATTTTGCAACCTTTAGTTGAAAATGCTATAAAGTATGGGTTATCGGAAATAGAGGAAGGAGGACTTATTCGGATTGAGGTAAAAGAAATCTCATCTAGATTAACTTTTTCCGTGTACAATAACGGGGCTTCCATTGATCCAATAGTAGCTGATAAAATAAACGCATTAGCAGAAGTTCCTATAGTTGAATTAAAAAATGTGTTTCCAGACAAAAAACATGGATATGGAGTGATAAATATTATAACTAGACTTCGGCTGAAATATGGAGACGAAGTTAAATTTTATTATGAACTTCAAAAGAACGGTACAAAATGCATAATACAGTTACCAGAAAGTGGGAATGATAAGGATGAGATCTAAAAGAAAATGCCTAGTAATTTTTAGCGTAATTATTTCCTTGATTTTGGGAGGATGCTCGGGTAAAAAAAATATTCAAAACGAGAAAGATCAAAAAGAGATTAAGATTCCGGTGATTTTGACAATTGATCCAAGTACAGGAAAGAAGAATGAGGAAGAGGTTATTAATGCGTTTAACAAAAGGTACAAGGAAAAGTACTATATCGATGTGAAATGGGTACTTCAGACGGAAGAGGAATATCGTACAAATTTAAAAAAACTAAATGTTACAGATAAACTTCCAGCTATTATCCCAGGAATTCGATTACTTCCGTCGTATTATCAACTGATGATCCACGATCAAAGAATTGAAGAGTTATCGTCATATATTAAGGAAGATGAAGAATGGAGAAATATAATTGAACCTTCAGTACTTCAGGCATGTACAGAACCAAATGGAAGTATTTTTCTAGCCCCATTAAGTACGGCATTTTTTTCATGTTCTGGTGTGTTTTGGAATGAGCGACTATTTAGACAAGCGGGGATAGAAGAATTTCCAAAAACTTGGGAAGAATTTTGGACTTGCTGTGAAAAACTAAAGAATAATGGAATTACTCCACTGGCTTTACATACGGAAGGGACCGCCTGGGCTCCTATGCTTTTTGCAACTGCGGAATTGGCAGACTCACAAAGAGGGATAGAATTTCTCAATACTTTATACCCAGAATCTTATCAAAATGAAAATGGCTTTCAGTTAGCACATACATTAAAGCGATTGTTTCAATATACGACAGAGGATGCAATGTATAATGATTTTGATGTATCCTATCAAAATTTTGTATCAGGGAAAGTGGCTATGATTCCAAATGGATATTGGATGATAGATCAAATCCCTTCATCCGTAGTAGAGGATATGCGTTTTGCACCATTTCCAGGAAATAAATTAATTTCATCCCCGGAAACATTCGGTTGGGCAATTGTATCTACATATAGTGAAGAAGTAAAAAAAGGAGCAGCACTTTTTTTAAAGTATCGTGCAATGTTTAATCTTCAGCAAAAAGAAAAGGTTTTGCAAATGAAACCAGAAAATAATTCCAGACTGTTGAATGATTATATGAAAGCTTACACAGAAAAAAGTCAGATAATTCCCAATTATCAGGTTAAATGGAATTCTGTTTTGCAGGAAGAGACATTTGGAGAATATATCCCTAAATTAATCAAAAATCAAATAACAGAAGAGGAGTTTGTGCTCAAAGCAGATCGAAGTATTGAGCAATATGAAAAGGAAAGATAGTATATTTTTTTGCATTTTAAGTTGAATTATTATTATAGGTTTTCTTTTGTTTTTGTTATATTAATTTTAGAAATTATTACAAGTTAATTAACAGAAGGAAAGGAGAGCAATTATGAAAATGAAAAAAATGTTGGCTGTGATCGTTGCGGCTGTGATGGCAACAGGAATCATTGCCGGATGTGGAAGCTCTACAAATGAAACAACAACGAAGAAAAACGGAAAGGGAAAAGTATATTATTTGAACTTTAAACCAGAAGCAGATGAATACTGGCAAGAATTAGCAGACAGGTATACAGATGAAACTGGAGTTCCAGTAACTGTATTAACGGCTGCCTCAGGGGAATATGAGAAAACACTCAAATCAGAAATGGCGAAAACAGATGCACCTACCTTGTTTCAGGTAAATGGACCAGTTGGACTAGAAGGGTGGAAAGAGTATTGTTATGATTTGAAAGATTCAGATATTGCAAAGCAGATTATAGATGACAGTTTTACATTGATGGACGGAGATAAAATGTCCGGAATTGCTTATGTAATCGAGAACTATGGAATTATTTATAACAAAGAATTATTAAAAAAGGCAGGGTATTCTGCAGAAGATATTAAAAACTTCGATAGTTTAAAAAAAGTTGCAGAAGATATTACGGCACGAAAAGAGGAACTCGGATTTTCCGCATTTACATCTGCAGGAATGGATGGCTCATCTGATTGGAGATTTAAAACACACTTAGCAAATCTTCCAATTTATTATGAATACAAAGAAGAGGGAATTGACAATACGGATGCAATTAAAGGAACTTATCTTGCTCAGTATCGTCAGATTTGGGATCTTTACATTAATAATGCAACATGTAAACCAACAGAGATTTCTACAAAGACTGCAGATGACGCTACAGCAGACTTTGTAACAGAAGAAGCGGTATTCTATCAAAATGGAACATGGGAATACAATAACGTAGCGGAACTTGGAGACGAAAATCTTGGCATGCTTCCAATTTATATTGGGGTAGAGGGAGAAGAAGAGCAAAGCGTTTGTACTGGAACGGAAAATTATTGGTGTGTAAATGCAAAAGCTTCGAAAGAAGATATTAAAGCAACCTTGGATTTTATGAACTGGTGTGTAACTTCAGAGACTGGTGTTGAAGCTATGTGCAAAGATATGGGGTTTGTAATTCCGTTTAAGTCTAATCTTGAGTCTGAGAATGTGCTTGTAAATGAAGCAAACAAATATTTGGAAAAAGGGAAGACTCCGGTATCATGGAATTTTTCTACGATGCCTTCCGAAGAGTGGAAAAATGGTTTAGGATCAGCTCTTACAGCTTATGCTGCGGATCAAACAGATGAAAACTGGGATAAAGTTGTTCATGCATTTGTGAATGGATGGGCAACAGAAGCAGCAGCAGCAAAATAGAGAAAGACAGTTATAATAAAAGCGGCGGAGGGCACGGTACTTCGTCGCTTTTTTAAGGAGGGATTGTAATAATGGAAAAATCCATGAAAAAATATATGCCAATTTTTATGCTTCCAACACTTTTTGCATTTATACTTGGATTCATCATTCCATTCGTTATGGGAATTGGTTTATCATTTTGCAAATTTACAACGGTTACAGATGCAAAATTTATTGGAATTACCAATTATGTAGAGGCTTTGAAAGATACTGTATTTCGGCATTCGTTTTGGTATACAGCATTGTTTGCAATTACATCTTTGGTGGTAATCAATGTGATCGCTTTTGTTCTGGCGATGGCGTTGACACAAAAAATACGTGGAACAAACATTTTTCGAACTGTGTTTTTTATGCCAAATCTAATTGGAGGGATTGTACTTGGATACATATGGCAACTGATATTTAATGGAATTTTAGCGAAATACGAGACTGCATTAGCATTAAATGAATGGTTTGGCTTTTGGGGATTAATTATCCTTGTAAGTTGGCAACAGATTGGATATATGATGATCATATACATAGCAGGATTACAATCAATTCCAGGAGATGTAATCGAAGCGGCACAGATTGATGGAGCAAATGGATTGCAGCGTCTATGGAAAGTTACCATTCCGATGATGATGCCATCCATTACGATTTGTATGTTTTTGTCCATTACAAATGGATTTAAGTTGTTTGATCAAAACCTGTCATTAACAGCGGGTGAACCAGCTAAAATGTCAGAAATGATGGCTCTTAATATCTTTAACACGTTCTATGGACGTACTGGTTGGGAAGGAGTAGGACAGGCAAAAGCAGTATTGTTTTTCATTTTAGTTGTCACAATCGGTATGATTCAATTGCGGATCACAAGGTCAAAGGAGGTTCAACAGTAGATGAAGACAAAAAAAGTTGTTTTAAGTTGGTTTGGAACAGGAGTATTTACAATAATAGGTATTGTATATATTTTGCCAATCTTAATTGTATTAATGAATTCTTTCAAGAAAAAAGTATATATCAATAAAGAACCTTTTCAAATGCCAGTGGAAAAAACATTCACAGGAATAGAAAATTATTTCACTGCAATTGAAAAATACGACTTGTTAAGTGCTGTTGGCTGGACTATATTTATTACAGTGGGATCGGTGTTGGTTATTTTAGTGTGTACTTCCATGTGTGCTTGGTATATTACAAGAGTGACCTCAAAATTTACCAAACTGTTTTACCTGCTTTGTGTATTTTCCATGGTTGTTCCTTTTCAGATGGTAATGTTTACCTTGTCTTTAGTAGCTGATCGTACAGGACTTCGCACTCCTTGGGGAATTATTATTATATATTTGGGATTTGGAGCAGGTCTTGCAGTATTTATGTTTTGTGGATTTGTGAAGTCAATTCCTTTAGAAATTGAAGAAGCAGCGATGATAGATGGCTGTACTCCTCTGCGTACTTTTTTTAGTGTAGTACTTCCAATCATGAAACCAACGTATATATCGGTTGGGATTTTAGAAACAATGTGGATTTGGAATGACTTTTTGCTTCCATATTTGGTACTCGATCTGAATAAGTATAAAACGATTTCAATTGCAATTCAGTATATGAAAGGAAGTTATGGTCGAGTGGATATGGGGGCAGTTATGGCGGCTCTAATATTAGCAGTAATTCCGGTTATTATTTTTTATTTGTCATGCCAGAAGCATATTATCAAAGGGGTGGCTGCCGGAGCAGTAAAAGGTTAAAATCAGACGAAAGGTGTAAAAATACAAATATGAATCAAAAGTTGGAACAACAATTAGAAGTTATTTTAGGGGAGTCTCTTGATAAGGCATCAAACGAAGAACTCTATATTGCTCTTTTAAAATTTACAAAAGAAAAAATGCGTACAATGAATCGCAATAGTGGGACTAGAAAATTATATTATATTTCAGCAGAATTCCTAATTGGAAAATTGTTGTCGAATAATTTAATCAATCTGGGGATTTTTGACGAAGTAAGGGAAGTGTTGGAAAGGCATGGACATTGTTTAACTGAAATTGAAGAGATCGAATTAGAACCTTCTTTAGGGAATGGAGGTCTTGGACGACTGGCGGCTTGCTTTTTAGATTCGATTGCAACGCTTGGATTGAATGGAGATGGAATTGGGCTTAATTACCATGAGGGATTGTTTCTACAAAAGTTTTCTGATTATAAACAACAGGAAAAAAAGAACCCATGGATTACGGATAATAGTTGGTTGACGAAAACGGATGTAAGTTTTGAGGTTCCATTTCATAATTTTACGTTACACTCTACCATGTATGATATTGATATTCCGGGATACAATCAAGGATGCAATAAACTACATCTTTTTGATCTTGATACAGTCGACGAAAGTATTATTCATAACGGGATCCAATTTGACAAAAAGGACATTGAGAAAAATCTTACGCTTTTCTTGTATCCTGATGATTGTGATAAAGATGGAAAACTCTTAAGAATTTATCAGCAATATTTTATGGTAAGTAATGCGGCACAATTGATCATTAAAGAAGCGGAAGAAAAAGGAATTGATTTGTATCATTTACATGAATATGTGTGTATTCAGATTAACGATACACATCCAACAATGATAATTCCAGAGTTGATTCGAATTTTAACAGAACAAAAACACTTTAATATAGATACTGCAGTGGATGTTGTCAGAAAGACTTGTGCGTACACCAATCATACTATTTTAGCAGAGGCACTGGAAAAATGGCCAATTGATTATCTGGAGAAGGTGGTACCTCATTTAATGCCAATTATTTATGACTTGGATCGAAGAGTAAAAAGAGATTTTCATGATCCTAGAGTTTATATTATTGATGACACAAATTTAGTACATATGGCGCATATAGATCTTCATTTTGGATATGCCGTAAATGGAGTTGCGGCTCTTCATACACAAATATTAAAAGAATCTGAACTGAAGCTGTTTTACGAGATTTATCCTCAGAAGTTTAGTAATAAAACAAATGGAATTACATTTCGGCGTTGGCTCATACACTGTAATCACAAGTTGTCAGAATACATAAAAGAGCTGATTGGAGCTGAGTATTTTGAAAATGCACAAGAATTAGAAAAATTATTAGCCTTTGAGAAGGATGAAGAGGTTCTAAAAAGATTTCTGGATATTAAACAGGAAGCCAAGAAGGAATTAAAGAGATATTTAAAGATGACTCAAAATGTAGATATCGATGAGAATTCTGTTTACGATATTCAAATAAAACGTCTTCATGAGTATAAAAGGCAACAGATGAATGCGTTGTATGCAGTCTATAAATATAAAGAAATCAAGAAAGGAAATTTGCCAAAGCGTCCTTTAACGATGATTTTTGGCGCCAAAGCAGCGCCGGCTTATATTATCGCAAAAGATATCATTCATTTCATTCTTTGTTTACAACAGCTCATAGAAAAGGATCCGGAAGTTTCTCCATATTTAAAAATTGTCATGGTAGAAAATTATAACGTGACGAAGGCAGAAAAATTAATTCCGGCGTGTGACATTTCAGAACAAATTTCGTTAGCTTCTAAAGAAGCTTCTGGAACAGGGAATATGAAGTTTATGTTGAATGGAGCGGTGACATTAGGAACAGAAGATGGAGCTAATGTGGAAATTCATCAATTAGTTGGGGAAGAGAATATCTATATTTTTGGTGAAAAATCAGAACGAATTATCAAGTTATATGAAACAGGGGAATATAACGCTACAAACTTGTATGAATCTGATACACTAATTCAGGAATTAGTAGATTTTATTGTTAGTAAAGAGTTGATTCAAATAGGTGATAAAGAGAATTTGACTCGTTTGCATAAGGAGATTGTTGAAAAAGACTGGTTTATGGCATTGCTTGATTTAAAAGATTATATTCAAACAAAGGAACAGATGTTAGAAGATTATGAAGATAGAAAGTCATGGTCGAAAAAAATGCTGATGAATATTGCTAAGGCCGGTTTCTTTTCCTCAGATCGAACAATTACAGAATATAACAACGAGATCTGGCACTTATAAAATAAGAGATATATCTGGAAGTTAAAAAAGGACTCGATGTGTTTGCATTCGTGGAGGGTTATAGTATGAAAAAAACAGGAATATTAATGCCAGTGTCGGCATTGCCATCGAAAACTGGGGTTGGTGACATGGGAGAATCGGCATATCAGTGGATTGAAATTTTGAAAAAAAACGGAATTAAAATCTGGCAGATTTTGCCATTAAATCCATTGGGATATGGCAATTCGCCGTATCAGCCTTATTCTTCTTATGCAGGTGATGAACTTTATATCAGCTTGGAACTGCTCTATAAAGAGGGACTTTTAGAAGAAATAGTTCCGCCTTATAGAGAAAAAATGACAAAAATTGAGTATGATTTAGTAAGAAACTTTAAGGAACCATATTTGAAGAATGCCTATAACATATTTAGAAATAAAGGCATGCATAAAGATGAAAAATACAGAGAATTTGTGACACAACCATGGGTACAAAAATATGGCGTGTTTCGCGCTTTGAAATCCACGAATGGTGAAAAGTGTTGGAATGAGTGGAAACAAAATGAGAAAGACTGGACAGAGATTAGATCGCAGTTGCCAATTACAGTCGAAGAAGAAGCAAAGTATCAAGAATTTTTGCAATATCTATTTTTCACACAATGGATAAAATTAAAAACCAAGGCAAACGAGAGTGGGATTCAAATTATGGGGGATCTTCCATTTTATGTAGGGGTGGATTCTGCAGATGTATGGTCGGGAAAGAAAAATTTTCTTTTGGATAATGAAGGAAGACCGACTTTTATAGCAGGAGTGCCACCAGACTATTTTAGCGAAACAGGACAGCGATGGGGGAATCCGATTTATAATTGGGAGTATATCGAGAAGACAAATTATCAATTTTGGATTGATCGGATCGGATATTGTAATCAATTATTTGATATCATTCGAATTGATCATTTCCGTGCCTTTGATACTTACTGGAAAATTCCTGCAAGTTGTCCAACTGCCATAGAAGGAGAATGGGTCGAAGCTCCTGGCTATGAGGTTATTGCTGCACTGAAAAACAAGATACCAGGATTAAATCTGGTGGCGGAAGACTTAGGAGATCTACGTCCGGAAGTCCTTGAATTAAAAAATTACTATCATCTCAAAGGAATGAAAATATTAGTATTTTCCATAGAAACAAAAGGAAAGTATGCACGTGATATTTCAAAGGAAACGGAAAATGTTATATTGTATACAGGAACGCATGATAATGATACGTTAATGGAATGGTACGGAAATCTTACAACAGCAGCAAAACGCAAGGTTCGCCGTTTTTTAAAAAGAAAAGGTCTTGGTAAAGGAAGCGTAAAAGACAGATTCATTTTGTATACATTAAAAAGCAAAGCTGAATATGTAATTCTGCCCGCACAAGATATTCTTGGATTGGGAAAAGAAGGCCATATGAATACTCCGGGAACAGTGGGAACCCCTAACTGGGAATGGCGTATGCCAGAATTTGGGAACATGGAAAAGGAACTATTAAAGTATCGAAGAGATATAATTTCAAGAAAATAATTTTTTGTCGACACAAATTTATGTTAGTCAGAAAAGGAAGAAAACGGCTGCAATCCGCGTAAATAGCGGATTGTAGCCGTTGCTATGTATAGCAATACTATCAAAACAAATGGGATTTTCTTGCAAAAGATGTGTGAGAAACTGATAATTTTGTGAACAATGATAAAAATATTTTGAAATTTATGATATGATAGACTGGAAATGGAAAAAGAGAGGTTTAGACATGATACAAGATATTGCACCTTATAGATATCACAATGAGTACATTCCCACCCCTCCGGATGAGAACAGTATCGCATTGTACTATCAAAAGAAGTCCTGTCTTCTGACATATACAGAGAGTGGAATCCGATTTCCTAGATTTAAAGAGTTAGACAAGGAAAATCCTAGTATTTATGATAATGCAACATATTTATTTACAATAGATCATGAAAAATTTTATTTGGTATCAGCAGTTGAGATCGAAGAACATCCCGAGTTTTTGATGGAGAGTATTTGGGCGTTTCGAGAGGTAGATCCACAGTATCTTGCTTTTGCAGGAATTACAGGGTATCAGCTTTATAATTGGTATCATACACATCAATTTTGTGGGAAGTGTGGAAATTTACTAAAACAAGATGCAAACGAGAGAATGCTTTATTGTGAGAACTGCCATCAGATGGAGTATCCTAAAATTTCACCTGCCGTCATTATTGCAGTGACACACAACGATCGTATTTTGCTTTCCAAATATGCAAAAGGTGTGTATAAAAATTATGCACTAATTGCAGGGTATACGGAAATCGGAGAGTCATTAGAAGAAACCGTTCAAAGAGAAGTAATGGAAGAAACCGGTCTGAAAGTGAAAAATATTCAGTATTATAAAAGTCAGCCATGGTCCTTTAGTGAGACCGTATTAATGGGGTTCTTTTGTGAGTTAGATGGAGACAATCAGATCAGATTGGACAAAGAAGAATTAGCAGTTGCAACGTGGTTTTCAAGGGAAGAAATTCCAGTAGAATCCAAAAGAGATAGTCTTACAAATGAGATGATTATGCAATTTAAAAGAGGAAAGAGATAAAGGAGATAAAAAAGATGAAACGAAATAAAGATAATAAAGTGATAAAGATATTGTACGATTGCATGATAGATATTGTGGGAGGATTGTTAATAGGGATTGGTATTTATAATTTTGCGGTCAATGAATCCTTTCCGTTGGCGGGAATTTCAGGAATCGCGTTAATTTTCTACCATCTCTTTCAGATTCCAATTGGAGCTATGAGTGTGATTTTAAATATTCCTATCGCAATCGGATGTTATAAAACATTGGGAAAACAGTTTTTTGCGCATTCGATTCGCTCCATTATCATCACCTCATTTGTGATTGACCATGTTGTCACATTGCTTCCGGTATATTCAGGAGATCGAATGTTGGCAGCTCTTTGCACCGGTGTTTTTTCAGGACTTGGCTATACGTTGATTTTTATGAATAATTCATCTACGGGTGGAGCCGATTTTATTACAATGGCGGTAAAAATTAAAAATCCTCATATTAGTTTGGGAAAAATTGTTTTTATTTTAGATATGTTCGTTGTTGCACTTGGAGGAATTACTTTTGGAGATGTGGATGGTACCATTTATGGAGTAATCATAGCGTATCTTTTGACTGTTGTCATGGATAAAATTATGTATGGAATTGATTCAGGGAAAATGACGTTTATCGTAACCGAGAAAGGAAAAGAAGTCTGCAGAAAAATTGATAAGTACTCCGGAAGAGGTTCTACAATTTTAAAAGGAAAAGGAAGTTTTTCTGAGACAGAAAAAGATGTGGTTATGTGTGCTTGCAATAATAAGCAGATGTATACCATACGAAAAATGGCAAAAGAGGTGGATCCAATGGCATTTATTGTAATTATGGAATCTAACGAAGTTGTAGGTTCAGGGTTTAAAGCAGAGTAAAAGGTAAGGGGGAATAGGAAAAGTGAAATTAGAAAACGATCTCGGAAATGATGCAATCAAAAAACTGGTATTTCGCATTGCGTTTCCAAGTATGCTTGCACAATTTGTCAGTGTTTTTTATAGTATTGTAGACAGAATGTATATAGGAAATATCAAAGGAGTGGGTGCAAATGCTCTGGCAGGAGTTGGGGTATGCGGACCGGTGGTAACAATGATCGGCGCCGTTGCGTTTCTTGTTGGAGTGGGAGGAGCGCCACTTATGAGTATGAAAATGGGACAAGGAGATAAAGAAGAGGCCAAACGGATTTTATCCAATGCATTTTTAATGCTACTAATTTTTTCCGTGGGAATGGCTTTCATTGTGTATCCAATCAGAGTTCCGATGTTAGAAATGTTCGGTGCAAGTAAAACTACATTACCATATGCGGAAACATATTTTTCCATTTATCTTACCGGAACGGTTTTTGCGCTTATGTCAGTAGGAATGAATCAATTTATTATCTGTCAGGGATTTTCAAAGATTGCCATGCAGTCTGTGCTTATTGGTGCTATTTTAAATATTGTGCTCGATCCAGTTTTTATTTTTGGATTCCACATGGGAGTAGCCGGAGCGGCAATTGCAACGGTTATTTCACAGTTCTTCAGCTGTGTATATGTGTTATCTTTCTTAATGGGAAAACGAGCGGTGGTACGAATCGGATTTGGCGGATATCGATGGAAAATCATGGGAAAAATTTTATCCATCGGTATCACCCCTTTTATTATTATTGCGGCAGATAATATTATGATCATTGCGATGAATGCTATTTTGCAAAGTTATGGTGGGGTAAAACAGGGAGATTTGCTGGTTACTTGTGCAACCATCGCTCAAAGTTTCATGCTTGTAGTTACCATGCCATTAGGAGGGATTACAGGGGGAACACAAACCATACTTGCCTATAATTATGGAGCGAAGAACACAAGTCGTGTTAAAGAAGCGGAAAAATATATTATGCTTTTGTCAGTGGCATATACCACAATCCTGTTTATCATAGGACAGATGGCAGGAGGCGTGTTTGTTCGTTTATTTACGTCAGAGGCGCTCATTGCAAAAGAGGCTATTCGTGCTATTCGAATTTGTACACTTGCTGTGATTCCATTAGCGCTCCAGTATGCGATTGTAGATGGATTTACGGGACTTGGTCAAGTAAAATATTCGCTTCCACTCTCTACATTTAGAAAAGCGGTTTATTTCGTAGCTCTGTTTATGTTACCTATGTTTTTTGGGGCAAAAGCGACTTTTTTTGCAGAACCGATTTCAGATATCATCAGTCCTATAGTGTCGATTATTGTATACAAGTTTAGTATGAAAAAAATCTTTTGTTACGAAGTTGATTAACCGAGAAAATACATAAAATAAAAAAAGTTGTTGACTTTTATACGTTGAAGTGATATTATTTAAAATAACAAATTCGTTGATGGGAACAAGTAATCTGTAGCGTCTTTTTTCAGAGAGACAGTGGTTGGTGTGAATTGTCAAAAGACCTACAAGATGAAATCATCCTTGAGAAGCAAGCTGAAGTAAAGTAAGCAAGACGGAGTGAAGCCACGTTATAGGTGAGATGCGTTATTAGATGCAGGAAGAGCCGAATGACATTCGGGAATTAAGGTGGTACCACGGTAGCAATCGTCCTTTACAGAAGGGGCGGTTTTTTTTTACCCATTAAAAGCTACGGACCAACTTATGCAAGATGCATCGCTTTGAACCATCATATTCATTAAGATCTAAAGGAGAAGCGATTATGAAATTAGGAAAAAGAAAAATGTTACTTGTAAGTTTTATGTTATTCTCACTGTTTTTTGGAGCAGGAAATCTTATTTTCCCACCATTCTTGGGGCAAAACGCAGGGGAGACGACGCCATTTGCCATGGCTGGATTTTTAATCACAGCAGTAGTGCTTCCGGTACTTGGAGTAATTGTTGTGGCTCAATTTGATGGATTAGAGAAACTGGCAAGAAAGGTAAATCCAACCTTTGCGATGATATTTACTCTTTTGATTTATTTGTCTATCGGACCAGGACTTGGAATTCCAAGAGCAGCTTCCGTTCCTTTTGAAATGGCAATTTCACCATATCTTCCAGAAGGAGCCTCTTTTTCATTATTTATGTTTCTATACTCACTGGTGTTTTTCTTGATTGCATACTGGTTAGTAATGACACCAAATAAGTTGGTAGAAAGAATTGGAAAATTTTTAACACCGACACTTTTAGTATTACTTACCTTTTTATTTATCAGTTTTTTAATTGGCGGTAAAACGCAAGTGGCAGATGCACAAGCAGCATATCAAGCAGGACCATTTGTAAAAGGCTTTTTGGAAGGGTATCAGACGATGGATACGATTGCCGCTTTAAACTTCGGTCTTGTAATCGCAACCACACTTCGTTCTCTAAATGTAAAAGAGAAAAAAGGAGTTATGCATTATACAGTTGTGGCAGGAGTTGTGGCAGGTGGAATCTTATCGATGATCTACGTGATGCTTTCTTACATGGGAATGAAAACATCAGCAGTATATTCCATCGAAGGAAACGGGGCATGGACACTTCGTTGCATCGTACGTCAGTTATTTGGAAATACAGGTGCCGTTCTTTTGGCAGCAATCTTTACCCTTGCATGTCTGACTACATGTGTAGGTTTGATTACGTCGATTTCACAGTATTTTTCAACGCTTACAAACAAAGTAAGCTATCGTACCTGGGCAACACTTATCGTAGTATTTTCCTTTGCAGTATGTAATCAAGGATTAAATACAATTTTAAGTATCTCTGTTCCAGTATTGAATGCGATTTATCCGGTATCCATTGTTCTAATCGTACTTGGACTTTGTGATAAATGGTTACAAAATAATCGTTTTGTATATCCGGTAACAGTGGCAGCAGTAGGAGTAGTCAGCGTGGTTTATTCTCTGCATGAATTGAAAGTACCAATGGGTGTGGTTGCAGATGTATTTGAAAAACTTCCATTCTATTCTGTGGGAATGGGTTGGGTAACCGTTGCAGTTGTAGCGTTTGTATTCTCCGTTGCTTTGGCAAAAGTCTTGGGAACAAAAACATATACAGAAGCTGAAACAGCTTAAGTGTTCTATATAGAAAACAAAGGTCATATACCATGATGGAATAAATTCATTGGTGTGACGGTAACGTTAGAACGGGAGATAACACAATTTGATCGTGTTATCTCCCGTTTTTTACTCAAATTTTCGATCATACAACAAAGCGGCAATCAAAACTACCAGCACAGAACCAGCATTATGTACTAATGCTCCTGTTGTGGGCGTTAATAAACCTTGTAAGGAAAGGAAAATAGCAATAAAGTTGATGACAAGCGACAAAGCAATACTGCATTTGATCGTTTTTACAGTTGCATTGGATAGACGCTTTAAATAAGGGATTTTTGAGATATCATCACTCATTAATATCATGTCGGAAGCGTCAACGGTGATGTCGCTTCCCATTCCCCCCATAGCAATACCAACATTTGCAGTTTTTAATGCCGGTGCATCGTTGACGCCGTCTCCAATCATGCATACGGATTTTTGCGCTTTTTGTAACTGCAGAATACGATCTACTTTATCGACAGGTAATAGATTTGCTTTGACCGTTTTTATTCCAACTTGTTTTGCAAAATAATCAGCCGTTTTCTGATGATCACCAGTAAGCAATACAATGTCTGTATTCATTGCTTTAAGACTGTTCACTATTTCACCGGCAGTCGGTCTTAGAACGTCAGACAATGCAATGATTCCAATGCAAACATGATTCATAGCAACTAGAATAGAGGCTTTTCCTTCATTCCGGAACACTTCAATTGTCTGTATTGTATTTTCAGGTATATGTACTCCATTTTCACGCAGATATTTTTCGTTCCCACAGTACAAATGATCATTGTTTATTAGAGAGTAGATACCTTTCCCACTTTCCATGGAAAAATCAGATATAGTTTTAAATTCTACATTCTGCTCTTTTGCATAGTTTACGATTGCTTTACCTAATGGGTGTTCACTTCTTGTTTCTGCCGATGCTACCAGTGATAAAAATTCCTGCTTGTTCAATGTGTCGGAAAATAGAGCGATATCGCTAACTTCAAGTTTCCCGAAAGTTAAAGTTCCGGTTTTATCAAAAGTAATGGTGTCTACTTTTCCCATATTTTCGAGGGCTTCCCCCGATTTGATCACAATTCCATGTTTGGTAGCTTGACCGATCGCGGCCATAATGGCAGTTGGAGTAGCTAAAACCAGAGCGCATGGACAAAAAACAACCAAAACGGTAACAGCACGGACAATATTTCCTGTAAATACATATGCGAAAATGGCAATTAACAAAGCGACTGGAACAAGCCAACTTGCACATACATCCGCAATTCTTGCAATAGGCGCTTTTTTGTCTTCTGCATCTTGTACCAGGCGGATCAGTTTTTGCAACGAACTATTTTCGTTGATTTGTGTTGCTTTTACGTCGATCGTACCAAAGCAATTCCATGTTCCACAAAATACGGTATCATCGATTTCTTTGTCAACAGGCAGGGATTCGCCAGTCATAATAGACTGGTCGATGGATGAATGACCAGAAACGATCACACCATCGACAGGGATGGTTTCCCCTGGTAAAACACGTAAAATGTAGCCAACCTTGATTTCCTCTGTTTTGATCATTTCCTCTTTTCCATCTATAATTCTACGAGCTAGCATAGGGGTAAGATTGATAAGTTGTGTTAATCCTTTTTTGGCTCTTTTGGTTGTCTTATCTTCCAATATGGCTCCTATAGCCATGATAAAAGCAACTTCTCCTGCGGCAAATAAATCATCAATCATAATAGCGGCGATCATGGCAATGCAGATCAGTAATGCAGAGGATATTTTTTGGATTCCTTTATTATGAATCACTCTCCAAATGGAAAGATATAGTAAGGGAATACCGCATATGATAATGGTAATCCAGGCAGGGTCAATTGCAACCGGAATATCGAAATGTGAAAGTACAAAACTAATAACAACAAAAATACCTCCTACAATGGACATTGGAACACCGCTTAAAAAATCACAAATTTTTTTCATTATTTAAAGATTCTCCTTTCCTATTAGATTGACACTCATAATGTAGTCGTGTACAATTTGTAATATAAGATACAAGTTGTTCGATATTATTATAGAAATGGAAGATACGGAAAACAATAATCAAAAATCAGTAAGTGTAAGTTATTGAACATTCTTTGTAAATTGTTCAAGGGAGGAGAACAATGGATCGACGACAACAAAAGACAAGAGCAGCTATTTTTCATGCATTTAGTACATTATTAAAGTTAAAAAATTTTAACCAGATCACGGTACAGGATATTATTGATGAAGCCAATATCGGGCGCAGTACCTTTTACGCACATTTTGAAACAAAAGATGAATTATTAAAAGCAATGTGTACGAATATATTTACACATATTTTTTCTGAAGATTTATCAAGAGAAAAGACACATGATTTTTCGAAAGATTATCACGGATTGGAACAAAAGATTACGCATATTCTATATCATTTAAAAGATAGTAAGTGTGATATCGTGGGAATTTTGTCGTGTGAAAGCGGAGAATTATTTATGAGATATTTTAAAGAATATCTTTCGGAAATGTTTTTACAGTATGTGGATACGTTATCATTAACCGTTCCAACGGAGTTCTTATTAAATCATTTATCGGGAAGTTTAGCCAATGCGATTCAGTGGTGGATAAAAAAAGACATGGAAGAGACACCTGAAGAACTAACAAAAAATTATATGACACTTATTAAAATGTAAGATAAAATAATGAGCATCTGATTTATAAAAACTATTTATTCCCTTTTCTCTAAGTTTTGCAAAAAGGAATAAATAGTTTTTATTTCTAAGGAAGAGGTCTCTTCCAAAGTGCTGGCTGAACAGAATTTCTTATAAATTTAAAGTTGTAATATGAAGAGGAATCTCTTTGCCACTGTTTTCAATGGCAGTTTTTACAGCCATAGCCATTCCTCCGCAACAAGGTACAACCATGCGAACAACTTCAATGCTTTTGATGTGATTGTTTTTGATAATTTCCGTCAGTTTTTGAGAGTAATCAATTTGATCTAATTTTGGACATCCGATCAGTGTGACACGTCCTTTCATAAATTGGTCATGAAAATTTCCACAGGCGTAGGCAGTACAGTCTGCTGCGATCAAAAGATTGGCATTGTCAAATTGCGGTGCATTTATTGGAGCAAGTTTGATCTGAACTGGCCAGTGATATAAATGTGTTGGAACGTCAATAGGAGAAGTAGGAACCGAACCCATGGCATTTTCCTGCTTTCTTTTATGTTCCAATACGGCGGCCTCATCATAGGCTTTGGCTTCCCGCTCGATAAATGTGATTGCACCAGTCGGACAGGCAGGAAGACAATCACCAAGTCCATCGCAATAATCATCTCGGATCAGTTTTGCTTTCCCTTGAACCATTTGAATTGCTCCTTCATGACAGGCAGTGGCACAGGCGCCACATCCATTACATTTGTTTTCGTTGATTTCTATAATTTTTCTTTTCATTGTAATAACCACCCTTGCTTGTTTTTTTATTTGCAGTATAATAAAATAAAAAAAATAAGTCTGTTGAATTTTCAACGAAAGCAGGGAAATGGAACAATATTTTTCAACGATAAAACATACCGCTCTTTTTCAAAATGTAGAAGAACAAGAGTTGACTGAAATGTTAGGATGTCTTGGAGCTAAAATCAGAACGTACAAAAAGGGAAGTTATATCTTAAGGAATGGGACTGTTACAAAATCATTGGGAATTGTCTTGAAAGGAAAAGCGATGATTTTACAAGAAGATTTCTGGGGAAACAGAAATTTACTCTCGGTTCTTGGGAAAGGAGAGAGTTTTGCGGAAAGTTATGCATGTACTCAAGGAGTACCTCTGAATGTTGATGTGAGCGCAGAAAGTGATTGCGTGATTTTATTTTTAAATGTAGAGAGAATTTTAAAAATTTGTCCGGAGAATTGTAAGCACCATCAAAGAGTTGTTCGAAATTTGTTAGCGAATCTGGCAGAAAAAAATCTTGCCTTTAGCGAGAAAGTTTTGGATTTAGGCCAAAGGACTACAAGAGAGAAAATTCTTTCTTATTTGTCAAAAGAAGCAAAGAAAAGAAGCTGTCTAGAATTTGACATACCTTTTACAAGACAACAACTAGCGGATTATCTTAGTGTAGATCGCAGTGGGCTATCCACTGAACTTGGGAAAATGAAAAAGGAAGGTATGATAGATTACAATAAAAATCATTTTTGTATGAAAGAGAAAGAAGAACATTAGGAGTGAAGATATGGAAAAAGAATTACAAGAACTCATTCAATATCACTGTGGAGATGCTGGCAGATGGGAGCAAAGTGATTTCATTGCACTTCTTCGAGATGCACAAGAGCTCTGTGGAGGAATTTTGGCAGAGTGGGTATTAGAGCGAATCTGTGCACAATTGGATGTAAAGCCAACTTATTTGAAGTTAGTTATGCGATATGTTCCTGATTTGAAAACAGAAAAAACACGTCATAGACTCGAAATTTGTAATGGCGTAAGCTGCCAATCGAATGACAGTTTAGCATTACAACAATGGGTGGAAAAATCCTATAGTGTAAAGAAAAAAGGGTTGAGTGAAAAAGGGGGATTTTCCTATCACTTGTGCGGATGTCAAAAGAAATGTAAAGAAGGACCTTGTGTGAGGTGGGATGGGGTGGTTTACACAAAGATGACAACCAAACGATTGGAAAAACTAATTACAGGGAAATCTTAGAAGAATTCTGAAAAATGTATACTAAGGGAATTTAAGTGAATAATTCATAAATTATGCATTGGGATTACAGTATAATTAGCCAAAAGAGGCGGATGAAAGCTATGTAAAAGAATTTTGACAAGGAAAAAAAGCTATGCAAAAGATGTTGGATAGACATTTAGTGGGGAATATATGACAATAACACCGAAAGGAGCAATTGGAATATGGAAATAGGTAAAAAACTTAAAAATGCACGAGTGCAGTCGGGAATGACACAAGAAAAT
>JAHHTL010000069.1 GCA_020024635.1 Ruminococcus sp. | reverse complement strand
AAATTCCGTGAGAATATGATTTGCATATTCCCCTTGATTGGTAGAAACAATTTTTGTATTCCATTCCTTATTGATGGTAAGTGCGCTTAATGTCATGTTGGAACTTCCAACAATAATATTGTACATTTCATCTTTTTGAAAGATATATCCTTTTGTATGGAACCCTTCCTTCGAATGATTTGTAACATACATTTTAAGCTCAATATTGTTAAGTCCCGCAAGTTTTTTCAAAGCCCTTGGATCACTAAATGTTAAATAATCTGTGGTAAGTATTTTACCAGATATGTTTCTTTTTTCTAATTCTTTTAACGTTTGAAGCAATGGAGTAATTCCACCCATCGTGATAAATGCGACACTAATATAAAATTCTTTACACGACAAAAGCTCATCCTCTATGGATGAGATTACTTTCTTTCCTTCTTTATAATTATTTGAAATAAATTGTGGTTTATATGCCAGGTTAGACGATGTATCACCTGTGATGAAAGCAGAAGACAATCCTTGTTTCAATAGTTTTATCTTATTCATAAAAATCCTCCGACAACTTCTTACTTCATATTATATTTCATCCTCTATTTTTTATCAACACCATCATTTTTTTCGTTTTACATATACAATTATAAAAATAGACAGCCCGCAAAGCTCTTGTATGGAGCTTGCAGACTGTCTTTATTATCCTTCGCTTTCTCTTAATCGTTCTACAATTGTTCGTTTAGAAACATGACCATAAACAAGCAATGGAACGATGCAACCAATCAGTGCAAAAATTGGTGTAACAATTAAAATTGGCTTAATGGTCGGTTTGTAGCTGAAAAACCAGAACATGTTTTGCAATACTTTTCCAAAAAGAGGTGCCGTTGTAAGTGACAAAACTAAAGCAAATCCAACAGACCCTAAGGAATATAACATTCCTTCATACACAAGCATCGCTTTTAATTGTGTTCCTGTCATTCCAATGGATTGAAGCATGGCAAATTCTCTTTTTCTTGTGAGAATTCCAGTCAAGATCGCATTAATAAAATTAAGTATTCCAACAAGCCCTACCAAAAACGATAATAAGCTTCCTACTAGAAGAAACATAGACTGAAATTGTTTAAAATATGCTTCATATGAAGCTTTGCTTTCGTAATCATATCGAATTTCCTCTTTTGTTGTATACTGATGAAGATATTGTTCCATCTTAGATACATGTTTCGCGTCAAATGCGTACAACATAACATCATTTGTACCATTTACCTTTTGGAAAGTATCCGCACTCATCACAAATTCATCACTTCCATAATAACGATAACTTAAATTATTCGGAATGGTTACAATTGCCGCTACTGTAAAAATTTCATCCCGATATGTCAGTGGACGTCTAGCAGCCGACTGTGCCCCTTCCTCTTCCTCGCTTCCATAAACTTCTCCAGTGTTAGGATTATATAGTTCCCATTCACTTACATAACGCAACGTCACCTGATCTCCAACCTTTGCCCAATGTGAGTTTTTGTAAAATTCACCGTAATCTCCTTCTGTATAAACTGCTGCCACATAACGGTTATCTGTTTCTTTTAGTTTTGAAATATCCCCATCATAAACTTTCAAACGATCCAAAATATAAGGTTCCATACCATAGGTCTTTACACCATCTAGTATCCTTCCATCTTCCATGTAAGAAGAATATTGAAAGCGAGTTTTGATTTCTTCTTTCGTAAAGTGATCCTCAAGCATCTTTTTTTTCAACCACTCCTTTGGAACATATTCTACTACATCTGCGGTCTGTCCATAAATCAAACCGCCTTCTTTTATTTCACCCTGATTTTTGAGATTTTCTATAATACGTGGTTCCAATATACTTTCCCCTGTGTTCCAGCTACGTACATTATCTTGAAAATAAGCAGCATCTGCTACGATAAAATCGCTGACAGATTTATCTGCCAAGTATTTATCCATATCAAATCCATTGGTAAAAATTACTGTCATTTGTAATAGCACGATGGAAATTGTAAGGGAAAGAATCGTTACAAATGTTTTTCCTTTGCTACGTCCCAAGTTACTCCAAGCCATTTGAAATAACGAAACCGTCCGTTTTCCTTTTTTCTTCTTTTTCTTTTTTTTACTGCCTTCCGTATAACGAATGGCCTCGATCGGTGAAATTTTTGCAGCTAATTTACCTGGGCGAAGACAGGAAAGATATACAGTAAGAAAGGAAAAGGCTGCTGCCCCGATAAAAATCAGCGGATTTGCAGAAATGGTGCCAACCACAAGACCATTAAAAAGCTTCATTATAAACGGACTTAGCTTTACGCCAATAAGCCAACCTAGGACACAACCTACCGGAATTCCGATTAAACAAAGATCGAAAGCTTGCCTACGTAATATGGATTGAATCTGTTTTCCTGTCGTTCCAATGGTTTTTAAAAGTCCATAAAAACGGATATCATTCACAACAGAAATTTGAAATACATTGTAAATAATTAAATATCCAGAAAAAATAATAAGAAGCAATAACACGATAATCATCACAATCGTCATAGGGTCTGCATGTTGCGTGAACTGCGCTCCAGTATATCCCCAATTGACTCCAATATTAATGTAACTGTCTTTCTCATTTTGTGCTTCACTTTGGTATTGATGATTTGCTAATATCTGATTTAAATCCTTTTCAATATTTCGGGAATTTGATAACATGACCTCCAAATCCCAGCTTCCAGTCATTTGATCACGTGCAGGCAATGAAATTTCCAAATCTTTTAAGATGGTATCCACCTCTGATTCTGGAATCAGGATCATATTTGCAATTACAATAGGGTCTTTTTCCCACCATCCACATAAAGTGTACGTTCGTTCCGTGATTTTTCCATCTACTTCCATAGGAACGGTAAAGGTTTCGCCAAGTTTAGGTTCCACTCCTAGTAAATGCAAAATTTCTAAATCTGTGGCCGCTTCATTGGTTCCTTCTTTTGGAAGACGTCCTTTGATTGGATTAAGCCACATCCATTTCGCATCATTTGCATCACTCCAGCAAACTTCCACATGGTTTTTCCGAAAACGATCTCCTGTTGCCATTCCCACTACTCTACGAGTTCCATACTCTTTAATTAACGGATCCTCTCTTAGTTCTAAGTATTGTTGCTCCGTTAAATATTTAAAACCGCCGTGGGCATATCCTCCAATCATTCGAAAATTGGACTGTTGAAACGCTTCATTAAAGGACATTGTAACAGTAAATAACGAAGTAAATAATAACGTTGTCAGTGCAATTGCAAGCATGGCAATGAGATTTCTTGTTTTTGACTTCTGAAAGCTTTTTTTCGCCAAATTACGAATACATTGTTTATTAGAAACACGTACCATATGCTCACCCCTTTCTTACAATACGACCATCCTCGATTCGGATAATCCGATCTGCAAGCTGGGCAATTTCTTCATTATGTGTAATCATTACAATCGTCTGTGAAAAACGTTCGCTGGATACTTTTAGTAAACTTAGTACATCTTGACTTGTTTTGCTATCAAGGTTTCCCGTGGGTTCATCCGCTAAAATAATTGCTGGTTTCGCTGCTAATGCTCGGGCAATCGCAACTCTTTGCTGCTGTCCGCCAGAAAGGTTGTTTGGAAGATCATCTAATTTTTTCTCCAGACCTAACATTCGTACAACTTCCTTTATATAATCATTGTCTACTGTTCTTCCATCAAGTTGAATGGGTAGAACAATATTCTCCATAACATTCAAAACTGGAACAAGATTGTAGTTTTGAAAAACAAAGCCAATCTTTCGACGACGGAAAATTGTCAATTCTTCTTTTTTTAGTTCCAAAAGATTGCGACCATCTACAAAAACTGCTCCACTTGTAGGACGATCCAAGCCCCCCATCATATGCAACAACGTTGATTTTCCAGAACCAGAAGTACCAACAATGGAAAGAAACTCTCCCTTTTCCACAGTCAAATCTACGCCATCCAATGCATGAACAGCATTCTCCCCACTTCCATAAATTTTTATTAGATTTTGTACTTGTAAAATATTCATAATCATTCCTCCATAAAAAAATCTGTGTGAAAGACTCTTTTTCTTTACACACAGATCGTAACATTTTATTCTTTCCAAAATCTTTCCATTCAAGAATTGATTCTTACAGTTTTGAAAGATTTTCAAGATGCCGGCAAAAAAATAGAAAATGTAGACCCCTCTCCTTGTTTGGATGTTACTTTTAAATATCCATCTTCGCTTCGAAGAATCTGCCTTGCAAGATAGAGGCCAATTCCCACTCCTTCTTCTTGCATACTGTCATCTCCTCTGTAAAATCGAGAAAATATTTTGGGGTGATCCTCTTCTTTTATTCCAATTCCTGTATCTCTCACATCGATTCTTACATACATTTCATACGGATGAACCGAAAGGGTAACCTCTCCTTCTTCTGTATATTTGATGGCATTATCCACCAAATTACAGAGTGCTTCTATGGTCCATTTTCGATCAAAACACGCCTCTTCTTTCGTTGGAATCACTGTAAGTGTTAGTCCTTTTTCACTGGCTGTTCCTTGAAATTGCTGAGCTACTTGTGTCAACACTGA
>JAHHTL010000068.1 GCA_020024635.1 Ruminococcus sp. | reverse complement strand
TAATAAGTATTAAATAATGCTTGTAGTGCCTCGTAATATTTATCTTCGTAAGTTTCAACAGTTGCATCTGTATAATCAAGTTGTATTTCCGATTCTGTACCGCTTGTATATTCTCTGTTGTGCACAATAATTGCAATATCTTCAACTAACTCCATGACCCAGGCACAAACAACAGATTCATCGCTATGTTCAAAATTCATTACTTGACACATATAATCAATCGGCGGCAGTGGGTTATTGTTAATAAGCTCAGGTCTATATTCACTGTATAGGAAGTTAAAATACTCCTCAATGTATTCTGATAAATCAAGGCGCTCTTTCTTAAAAAAAGAAGATAGATTTATTCGGGCGGCTATAGGATCAAAAAAATCACCATTCCCAATATCAATCCATTGTTCGTTCCTGTAATTTCTAAACCCTCGATGAAAGTATTTTGCACCTTCATATAGAATATCTCTACCCAATTTATGCCTATCAACATCCAATCTTAGGCAGTCCAAAGCCATTGCTACCCATTCGGTATGTGGGATCGTATGAAATGAAAAATTGGCTATCTTTAGTATTTCATTTTGCAATTCATCAGAACACCGGCAAAAATTGGAGTAAATCTCTCTTGTATGTTTCTCGTACCGATGAAGATTGGATGCTAACACACACCAGGGCAAATAGTCCCGTTCTGCTTCATTATCAATTAGAAATGCATTTGCCTGATTTTCTAGTTCTTTTCTCCGCTGGTTCTCTTGCATCTTTTCAACTTCTTTTTCATGATGGCGCTGCAACCAATAGATCATAAATGATACAACCACCGTTGCAATTAAAGAAAGAAAACTTAGGGTCAATCCAATATCCCTAAATATCTTTTCAAAAATCCGAATTACAGATTTCATTTGTTTCTCCTTCTCAGTCATCAAATAATGTCATCTAGCAGAGATTTCAGCTTTAAACCCAGTAGTGAAATATCAAGCTTTTAGATTCAAGGCCTTATATTGAACCTAGTCAAAATACTTAATTGAGCATCCTGACTGTTCTGGACATAGTAGGAAATATGAACTATCTAAATGTAACCACAAATCCACTATCACGTGTTATATTAGTAGCAATACAAATTTCTGAAGATTCGGATCGGTAATTTTTCTGAACATATTTCATTGCTTCAGCAAAATCTTGGATTATTCCATCAATTCTATATTTTCCCTCTGCCACCTTGAATCCATTTATATAATCTTGGCATTGTTCCTCTGTAGGTGGATCAAGATGATAATCAATAATAGAAAAATTAAACTCAATTGACTTCTGTTTCAGAAAAATATAGTTATTTAATTCACAACTTTCATTATATGGAATGGCCGAAAGAACTTCTTCTAGTTCACGATATTCGTTTGTGTTTCTTATTTCCTTAGTGATTGCCAAATCGTCAATATAAACATAGTTTTTAAAATGGTATGTGTCTTGTCCTAGTAAAACAAGGAGTTTTTTTATTCCAGACAAGTTAAAATCAACTTCCTCTGGTCGAAGTGTATCGTTAATTATTTCATTCAAAATAAATTTGAGCTCATCAAGTTTTTCTCTAGCGGCATATTTTATGTCATTTGCTTTTATTGTACGCAGGGAAGGTTGGATCTTAAAATGTTGACTTTTCTCAAGAGGTATTTGTGAATTAAATTTAAATGATTTTAAACTACTAAGCATTGTCTCTAACTCGCTAGAAAGTCTTTGAATGTTGTCAGAAGTCTCCTCTAACACAGCTTCATTCTGTTTTGTCGTAAGCTCGCTCAATTTTGCATTAAAAAACTTAAAGTTTTCAACGAAATATTGGTTAGGGATTATTTTCTTGCATCCAAGAAATGTTTGCATTTGTCGAAGTGCTGCTTGTGAATCATCATTAAGTTTAAATTCACTATTTGACATCGCTACTAGTTGAGTACAAATTCCTCGTTTTAAACTAATATCAGCTTTTTCATCTTGTACAATCTTAGCCGCAGGAAAAAGATAAAATCTATATCCAAAGATTGAATACACAAGGAAGGCAAAACGAAGTAGCGTTCCCTGCTCCCAGATAGCATTTTTGCAATAGAAATTGGCCGGAAAATATTCAAATATGTTTAGTTGACCATTATGATTAACTGCATCATTCGTTAACCATTCTATGATAACACTGGTATTCTGATTTACTAAAGTCGAAAGAGTGACCTTAAAATTATTTTTGCCGTTTTCTCCATAATTGTAAAGCTTCGCTAAATTTTCTCTATACACAGGTGACAGAGTTTCAGTTTCATATACACAATAAAAATATATTCCTCTAAAAAGTTGTGCTACAACTGAAAAATAACAGTTCTCGCGACTATATCTATTTTCATTAAATAGATTATTTAATACGAGAATTAGTACTTTTTTTCGTTCTTCATCATTTTCGTTCTCAAAGATACTGTATTTCGCGATATATAATAGAATTTTTCCGCGCATATCTCCCGAGTTTTGATCACGAAGATAACATAGTTTTTGAAGAATTGAATCAATAATCTGGTAACGAGTTTTCTCAGAAATAATACTATTCTCTATAACAGCATCATAGAAATTAAGCACATATCTTTTTTTCGTAAAATTCTCTACTTCAAGAGAATCTAAAATATGATCAACAGTGTTTGCTATTCTATAATTCTGAATACTGCTTTCTGGACAATAACGAATGGTTTCGATATGTTTAGATACAATGGTATCAAGGTCAGCTTTAATTTGCACTCTAGGAGCATTTAAACATAGTACCTTCTGGTATGCCGGAACAAATCCTAAGTTATAACAGGCAGTACTAAATGTTGTCGTAAGGTATTTTGATAACAGATTGCTTGTATCAACTCCAGCTTCATCGCATTTATCTACAACAACTTTTATTAATTCAATATACGTATCCTGGCGGGGAGCATCATTTTTTTGAATGGCATCTTGTAATTCAGAAAACCAAGTATTAAAAAAGAAATCAGGATTTTTCGTTCCACGCGTTTCAATTTCAATGTTAACAACTGTATTTTCATAGTTTGAATCTGAAAGAAGTTTCCATATATGTACACCGGAATATGTCATATGTACTAAAACTATTACGGTAATAATAGTAACTGTTGAACAAAAATTTAATGCTAACGCTGGAATTGCGATTATTACGGCAAGTAACGAAAAACAAACTGTATGCCTAACATTAAACTTTTCAGCACTAAAATTTATTACTTCGCGTACTGGAAACCCCAATATCTTATTGCTATGTGCTCCAATAATAATGGATTGCAGCGCACTGCCTAGAGTTGCAACTGAGCACAAACCTCCGAATATCATACCTATGTAATCATTAGATACATGTATGTATGGAAGATTGGGGTATTTTCTGATTCCAATATCATACATGACACAAAAAAGCAACAGCAATACACTCATACTTGACACACCGTAAAATAAAATATTTTTCTTTATGTGAGCACATTTGCTTCTACTAGTTTTTATTTCTAACCAATTCATTACGATATTCCTCTTTTTCTATTATAAATCTCATTTAATCATCATTCATATCGATATTCTACATGAGATATGATTATATGAATACATATATTTTATTTCTACAGTAACACCTTTTCTAGTACCTTTCATTAGCTATGAGTAGTATGTTTTGTCCACCGACATTATTTTACGAATGATTGCCTGTAGTTGCTTCATTTCGTGCACCATAATATTGGAAAAGTCTCGAAACTGGCTAATATTTGATAATCCTGTATTTGAGAAGTATAATGCAGTTACACATTCCCTTGTCGTTTTACTAATCAATAAATCACTGTTGAATATAATTTCTTGATAGTGTATTGTATTTCGGATTTTTCGAGCAAATTCCCTTGCCTTTAGATTAGTTATCTTCAACCCAACTTCATTAAGATATTTATTTAATTCTTCTGCATCTTCCTTTGCAAATTTCAAAATACTCTCTAAATTATCGAAAGACTCATCATATTTTATAGCTAATAGCTTTGTAAAGAAACAACACCACAGATCATCCTGAAGGACACTTTCACTATTTATTATTCCTTCTATAAGTATTAATCCATAGCTGATCTGGAAAAGCATAAGCATTAAACGGAAGGTAGTGGCATGAGACAATCCAGTTGTGGCATATAGGTTTGTACTTTTGTAATCAAACAACTCGATATTGGGTACACACGCAGGGAACTCAAGTGGAGCAAGCCTATATTCTGTTTCATCAACTGTACTGGCAATAGAGCATATACTTGTTGAAAGAAACTCTGAAAAGTTTCTATAATCTGGTCCTGTCCATTTTTTACCGGATTCAAACAAACAGTGTTGGATAAAGTAGTCTGAACCAATTAGATTACGTATTTTCCCATTGATTTCAAATACTAAAGAAATATCATTTCTTAATGGATATAAATAGTCAGGTTCAACCATCTTATATTCGACTAAATTTGCTTTTGTGATACTGGATATTTTTTTAGAAAATCCGCCTTTTTTGAAATAGGTGTGTACATTATTACGGACAACTTTCAAGTCTGCATATTCAGGTAGTGCCTGGAGTTGTAGAGCATCTTGAGGTACTATCAGCCAGAAATGTTTAATACTTTCATATAAAAACACGACCGCATCCAACTGATAACCTAGTGCGACATATGTATTCCTTCCTGGCTGACAACCATAGCGGGGACTCGATTCATTCGCACTAAAAAGGCGCACCAGATGACGAATCAGTTCTGCATGACACAACGCCTCAAACTGAAGAAGTTGAAATCCAGGGGCATATGTTCCAAGATTTACCTTATTATTAGTTTCAGTGCACATTGTGTCATCGCTTCCTTATTTCAAAGTCTGAGGATGAGTAACTATTTGAACTTGATAAGCCAATTTACACTCAGCGCAAACATCCCATTTTAGATTTGGGTAGCCTCACTAAGTTCGCATTATTGCTACACTGCATGAATAGTTACACAGGTTTACTCCTATGGATCCAGGGCGATTAGATTCATAGGCTATCTATGAACCATTGTATCAACTTTCTTGTTATTTTCAACAAGATGATCATAATATGTATGAAAAGCCAAAATTATATCATCTTTAAGTCAACAAGGTGCATCACCACAAGCCAATAATTTCTTTAAAACAAAAAATGGAGCGCCACCACCGGACAACATCCGATGATGGCGCTCCTATTTTGTTTGGCAA
>JAHHTL010000067.1 GCA_020024635.1 Ruminococcus sp. | reverse complement strand
TTTTCTTTCAAAATTCAATGTACTTATTGTAGCGGAAAACTTTCTTTTCGTCAATCTACCATTAGTCGTTATGTACACTTTCTCTTCTTTTTTTTGGTTACTCGTGACATTGTTTCAAACCACTACATCCACTATACTAATTACAGACAATAACGTATGAAATATTAGGAGGAACAACATGGCAAGTTTATCATTAAAAGGGATTCAAAAAATTTATCCAAATGGATTTCACGCAGTAAAAGATTTTAATCTTGATATTGACGATAAAGAATTTATCATTTTCGTAGGACCTTCTGGTTGTGGTAAATCAACTACTCTTCGTATGGTAGCAGGACTAGAAGACATTTCAGGTGGTACTTTAGAAATCGATGGAAAAGTTATGAACGATGTTGAGCCAAAAGACCGCGACATCGCTATGGTTTTCCAGAACTATGCACTTTATCCACACATGACTGTTTACGATAACATGGCATTTGGATTAAAACTTCGTAAAGTTCCAAAAGCTGAAATCGACAAAAAAGTTCGTGAAGCTGCCAGAATTCTTGATCTTGAACAATTATTAGATCGTAAACCAAAAGCATTATCTGGTGGACAAAGACAGCGTGTTGCTATGGGACGTGCAATTGTTCGTAACCCTAAAGTATTCCTTATGGATGAACCACTTTCCAACTTGGATGCAAAACTTCGTGTTCAGATGCGTATCGAGATTTCTAAACTTCATAAAAATCTTGGTGCAACAATCATCTACGTTACACACGACCAGACAGAAGCTATGACACTTGGTACTAGAATCGTAGTTATGAAAGCCGGAGTTGTTCAACAGGTAGACACACCTCAGAACCTCTATAACACACCATGCAACTTGTTTGTTGCTGGATTTATCGGTTCACCACAGATGAACTTTATGGACGCTGTTGTAAATCTTAACGGAGAGGAAGCAACTCTTACAGTTGGACAGCACGTATTAAAAGTTCCTGCTTCTAAGAAACAAGCACTAATTGATGGTGGATATAACGGAAAAACAGTTGTTCTTGGTATCCGTCCAGAAGATGTACACGATTCACAGGCATTTATCGCAAATTCTCCTGACAGTGTAATTAGCTCTACAATTAAAGTTTACGAGTTACTTGGAGCAGAAGTATTCTTATACTTTGACGTAGAAGGTACACAGATGACAGCCCGCGTAAATCCACGTACATCATTGAGAGCCGGAGATTCCGCTTTATTTGCACTTGATATGGAAAAAATTCACTTATTCGACAAAGAAACAGAGTTGACGATTACAAACTAATCATTTAAAATAAAGACAACAGAAAGAGGGGCTGTACTTGTAAGTGCGGCCCTTTGATTCTTTTATTTGATTGATAGGAGATTCTCGAATGGACTACACACCAGAACTTACAAAAGCATTAGATGAATTAAAGAAACTTACCGGTCTAACCTTTCAAATTCAAGCGGATACTTTAGAAGAACAGACCTTCGCATTCGATCAAATTCATCACCTTACTCTTGCGTATAAAGAAAAATATAATAAGAAACATTTTCTGAAGAATTTGCTATCTGGTCAGATTCGTTCTTCTGATCTTCTTGAACAATCCAAACACTTTCATATTGCAAATGAAGCAACGCGCATTCTCTATTTGATCAAATGTAAAACTCCCATAGACGATGCATTTTCTGAAATCTTAAGGCAACTCTTTCCTATTCCTTCTCATTGCGAACTTGTTCGCATGAACGAATATACCCTTGCCATGATTCAGCAAGAGCCCTCTTCTTTTTCAAAAGAAGACGCTTTATCTACGGCACATATGATTGTAGATACACTCAATACCGAAGCACTTGCTTCTGTACATATTTCCTACAGTAAGCTTTGCCATTCCTTGAGTGAATTGTCACAGGCCTATCAAGATACTTCTCTTGCTTTGAAGGTTGGATGTATTTTTTATTCCGAGCATACCATCTTTCCTTCCGACCATCTTGGAATTGGAAGACTGATTTATGATTTGCCTATTCATGTATGTGAAGATTTTTTAGTAGAAATTTTTGGAAAACATGTTCCTCATGCATTTGATGATGAAACAATGCAAACGGTGAATAAATTTTTCCAAAACAACCTAAATATCGCCGAAACATCCAGACAGCTTCATATGCATAGAAACACGTTAATCTATCGATTGGAACAGATTGAAAAACATACCGGCCTTGATCTTCGTAAGTTTGAAGATGCAATGACTTTTAAGATTGCCATTATGACAATCAATTTTTTACAGACAGAAAGGAGTCTTTAATCTATGAACGATTCATTTTACGAGCAACTTGTGGCGAGAAAGCCACGTCCCCTAGATATGATCATACGTATTCTATCGATTTTCGCTTTAGTTTTACTAACTTTTGTTGGATTTATCTTTTTCGGTTTTCTTGTCATCCCTGTCACCTTACTTCTGGGATTTGTCTTACACACTTTTGTCTTTCCACGTCTGAAAGTCGAATATGAATATGCACTATTAAATCACGACATGCAGATTGACATCATTTACAATAAAGAAAAGAGAAAATCACTTCTCTCCTTTAATTTACGGGATGCAGAAATTATGGCTCCACAAGGCTCCTCCGAGCTAAATTCTTACCACGCGGAAAAAGAGTGGAATTTTACCTCTCGTCAGCCTTCTGCCAAAGTATATGAATTACATCTCTTGATAAACCAAAAAAAATGTAAAATACTTTTAGAACCAGATTCTCGTATGCAAGAACATATGAAAACATGGATGGGAAGAAAATTCATTTCCGAGTAATCAAAAAGGACAAACTTTTGAAAGATATTACCTCTCAAAAAGTCTGTCCTTATTTTTTCATTGTTTACAATGTGGCAAGATACTTACATGCGGCAAGAGCGGCTACGGAACCATCTGCTGCTGCGGTTGTCAGCTGGCGAACTTCTTTTGTTCGACAATCTCCTGCTGTATATACTCCTGGATGGGATGTCATACAATCCTCCGCTGCAAGGATAAATCCTGCATCATCCAATTTTACATAATCTGCAAAAATCTCATTTTGTGGAATCTGTCCGATTGCCACAAACACTCCTGATACATCAAGCTTAATATCCTCTCCGGTTTTCTTATCATTGAGAAGAAGTCCTTCTACCATAAACTCTCCTAAGATATCTTTTACTGTTGCACTTAATACAAACTCAATGTTATCTTTTGCTTTTAAAATTTCTACAAGACTGTGATCCCCTCTGAACTCATCTCTTCTGTGTACAATATAGACTTTGTTGCAATAATTAGAAAGGAACTCGGCATCTTGAAGTGCTGTGTTACCTCCACCGATCACCGCTACATCTCTGCCTTTGAAAAAAGCTCCATCACAAGTTGCACAGTAAGAAACACCTGCTCCTGTTAACTGAATTTCCTTTTCAATGCCCATATGTCTATGTGTCACACCTGTGGCGATAATGACTGTTTTACATTCATACTCTTTATCGGAAGTCATGATCACTTTGTATCCATCTTCATCACGAATGCCTGTCACCTGTGCCATCGCTGTCTCTACCCCTAATTTAGTTGCCTGATCCAATAATCCCATGGAATACTCTGTTCCACTGATGCTTGGAATCCCTGGGTAATTCTCCACCTTATGAGACGCTGTAATCTGTCCACCAAAATTTCTATTTTCAAGAATAATTGTCTTCTTTCCAGCTCTCTGTCCGTAGATCGCCGCTGTCATTCCGGCTGTTCCGCCGCCAATAATTCCAATATCATACATATTAAAATACTCTCCTTTTCTACAACAGTCCCAAACGTTTCTTTTTTGAAACTGCTACCAAATATGATTCCCATGAAACTTTCTTTTATGAAAGTCTAAGCTCATTTTAGCATCTGCCCCTGTTCTTGTCAACGAAACCAACAATATATAGTTGAAATCACAGATTTTTCACACTATATATTGTTATCCTTATTACTTGATATAAAATCCCCTTTCTTTTTCCACTGGAATACAGGACTTGTCGATCCCATCGATTTCTATAAATGCTCTGGCATTCTTCCTAATTTCTCCCATAGACACCTCATGCACCATTTATAGTATAATTTCCATCTGATCTTCTTCCTTATATTCCACAACAATGCAATCATTTTTGTATACACGCTCTGGAAGTACAATAAGAATATGTGCAAGTTTTTCATGAATCGGCATTGGTGCTAAATGCCACACCCCTGTATTTAATTTGACAACAGTGCCTTTTGGCACGATAAATGCTTCTGTAAGATGTGGAACTGGCTCTTTTGTCGGTGGCGCCACATGAATTACTACATCATCGTCTAGTGGAAGAATCCCCTCTCCTGTGTAATTATGATACTCTGCTGCATCTACAATCATTTTCTCCGCCTTTTCCATTTCTAAACTTGAAAATGTGACTGGCACATTTCCAGAAACCGGAAGCGCTACCTTATCATTAAAAAATCCACCTAATGAACTTCCTTTTGGTTCTACCAAGTTATAAAAAGAACCATATTGTGAAAATGCCTCTGCTGTCAATTGTTGTGCTTGAATCTGTCTCATATCTTTTCCCTCCAATTAAATTCTATTACATTTCCTAAAGAGCATAACTCATATCGTACCATGCTTCTCCACCCCAGGTTGAATTTGAAATTCCCAGGTTTACAAATCCCATTTTCTCATACATCTTGATCTTGTTATCCAAACAAGTTAAGTAGAGTAGCTTTCTATGATTCTTTTGTTCTCTTTCTATGTACTGTCTTACAATTTCCGTTGCCAGTCCCTGTCCTCTATACTGGGGAAGAACATCAAGCCCTAATAACATTACATTTGCTCCCTCTTTTTGATGCAGTGTTGCGTCCTGAAAAAATTCATCTCGGAACTTCTCTTCATCTGTAGCAATTCCATTTAGAAATCCAGCTACTTTTCCTGTCTTTTTCTCTACTGCGACCAAAAACAACTCTGGTACTTCTGCAATTCTTTCTCTCATCATCTTCGGAGAGCAGGCTTCATTTGGCGGAAAACAAATTCCTTCAATCTCAATTGCCTGCTCCACCTCTTCTGGACGAATCTGTCTAAACTCAAAACATTCTTGTAATTTTTCTGCTTGTTGAATCATATAACCTCCTTTTCTCCGTAAGTCTAGCTGAACATATTATTCCAAAAGGGATAATGCTATACTTATTGTAACTATAACACATAATACAAAAAGGAGCCAGACTTACCATGTCCAACTCCTTCTTCCTCTTTTATGCCTCTC
>JAHHTL010000066.1 GCA_020024635.1 Ruminococcus sp. | reverse complement strand
GTTCCTTGAATTTCTGATCCATTAAAACTTAACCCTTTTGGCAGATTTTCAATTTCTGGAATTAATTCTGCTTCTTTATCATTTACTTTCACTTGAATTGGCTTAATTGGATGGCCTTCATTATAATCAATATCTCTACTGTAATCCAAGTCTGTAAATATAACGTCCGCACCAACTTCTACTTCTTCCGTCTCTTTTTCTACCGGTTTCATTACCTTCACTTTAATAGTTGCTTTTCCTACTTTTTCAAGTCCTTCCACACGGAAGCCTAAAGTCACAGTAGTATCTCCTATTTTCGAAAGATCTGGTTTCTCCAATATTTCCACTGTTACCCCTTTCTCTGGAAGGTTTTTAATCTTTCCGGCATAATCCTTTATGCTTGGCTCAACTCCATTAACTTCAATCGGATAATAGTCTTTGTACTGTGGGTTAAAGATATCATGTTTTCCACTTTCTATTTCGTTATAATCCGCCACTCCATCAAAGTCACGATCTCTTCGGATCATTAGTTTTAAAGTTCTTACAAACACTACATCTTTTTTCTTAGCCTTGATTTTTATTGTAAATTCTTTATGAAGTCCATTAAAGTACTTTGGATCCCACTCATCTGCTGCAATTTCTGGTGTTCCTTGAATTTCTGATCCATTAAAACTTAACCCTTTTGGCAGATTTTCAATTTTATGTATAAATTTTGCTTCCTTGTCATAGAGTACAACTGCAATTGGTTTAATCGGATGACCTTCATTATAGTCAATATCTTTGCTATAGTCCAAATCGGTAAAAATCACATCACTTCCTACTTGAACTTCCTTTCCATCATCCCCACCTTCGGGTTGTTCTGGATCTGGCGGCGTTACTCCTGAATCTGGAACTTTTTCTTTATCTTCTTCTGTTCCAGAAAATTTGAACTGAACATAGAGACGTTCTGGTACATTACTATTATCCTTTTTATCTACAACTTTATATAATGACTCTTGCCCTGCACCTGCTGACCCATCTGTCACATATTCATACATTTCCCCTGATTTTGAAACAACACGGACTTTTACATTTCTATATCGGAAGTTTTCCGGAGCATCAATTACCTGTTTTAAATAAAAAATATTATCCGGGTTGCCTGGGTCCATAACAACATCCTTTACTTTGTACCATGTTTTTCCATCAAGACTATAGTGAATCTGGTTAACATAATCTGTACTATAATTTCCAAGTTCAATTGTGAATTCATCCTGTGTAAGTGAAGCATTGTGTTTTACAATTACTTCAATTCTTCCCTTCTCTGGGTAATCTTTAAGGTTCATTCCATCTATTATAGGTGTCTTCTTATTTTTATCGTACATTTCAATTCCATGTGATTCAAAATCCTTGGTAGACAGTACCTCTTCGGTATCATCTTTTTTCGTTAATTTCACTTTTAGTTTTGAAAGATCTAGTTTATGATTGATGTTTGCATATAAAACTTTGTATTTTGGTTCAACAATTCTTGTATCTTTCACATTATTTTTTTTGGTTGCATCATTTATAGATTTTTTCATTGCATTTCCTACAGACTGAGCAATCCCATTTCCACTAATTGTAGCTCCACTGACCGCGTCAAACATTTCTTTTGCGTCGTACTGATCTCCTAAGTACTCTTTTATAACCTTTGAAATCGCACTGATTTTAGCACTTGTCACATTCATGTTTGCTTTCTTGAGTGATTCTGCGTATTTTTCTCCAAAATATTTCACAGCCATACCATACGGATCTGGACTTTCCAAAAGTTGGTTTTTATAAGTCATGTATAAACTTGATACAGCCACTGTTTTGCGGGCATCTTCTCCTTTCAAATGTCTCACAATATTTACGGCTCTGTCCCTAAATTCCAAATCATCCGCATAATCTTCTTTCTTATCTGCAACAACAACATCTGTTATTTTTCCGTTTTTAACAGTGATGATTGTTTTAATAGCTCCCCATGTATGAAATCCATATCCATATCCAATATATTCACCGTCACACATCTCACCTTTGATGTAAATTGAATCCAAACTATCTGGAATTTCAGGTAGATTATTATTTTCTCCTCCATTTTGGTGTTGATTTCCACCGTTGTTTCCATTTGTGTGATTGTTGTTTCCTGATGTAGGGCCTTCACTATTTCCACTGCTGTGATTACCACTTTCTCCTTTTGCCTTACGCAGGGCGTCTTTTACCGCATTGATAATCCCCTGACTAGAATAAGTAGCTCCCGAAACAGTTTCGACATTTCCACCACCACTAGATAAGATTCGTTGAATGACACTCATTGCATTTTCAAAATAAGGAGAATCTTCGCTATGGCTTATTATTTCAATATTGGTAAGGACATTATTTCGCACAGTTACACGAACCTGTATTGCACCATTTAATCCCATACCCGTACCAAGATATGTACCATCTCTTAAACCACTTGTTTGTACATTTGTGCTGCTTGCCACAATCGGCTTATTTGCGTTAGCAGAAAGCTTACTTACTCGTTCTTTCTTCTTTTTCGGCTTTTTCTTTGCTATTTTGTCTACCGTTGTTCTTGCTTTTTCCATAGCATTAAATACTGCTTCTTTGATTGCATCTGACGTAATCGTTGCTCCGGAAACAGAGTCTACATCTGGTGTATTATTGGCTATAATATCTGCAACTACTGCATACGCTCGGTTATAATATTCAGGCGTTTCTAAGTGAGATACTATCTCTATGGATTTGATTTTTCCATTCTTAATTTCTACACTTACGCGTAAAATTCCTCCGAAACCTTCTGCTTCTCCTTCATAAGTGCCATCCCGATATTCTACCGTTACACCTGGTTCTAAGTTAGAATGGCTCTGCTGTATACTTACCGTTTTATGGCTACGATCTTTTGTTGCTTGACGTATGCTAAAATTCTGAGTACTTACTGAATAGATAATCCCAGCAGTTGCCAACACACAAACAACCCCTGTTAACACTTTATCTTTAGATCCCATACTTTTTCCTTTCCTTACATAAATGAAAAATTAAAAATAAATTTCTCGCTTTCTTATGTAATATGTGATAAACTAAGTTAGTCCAAACTAACTAACAGAGATATACTATCGAAACAGTACTTTTAAGTCAATGCAATTATATATTTTTTAGCTAAAATCATACTTTTATTATCCAAAAGGAGGTATCCATGTATGTCTTTTGAAGAACATATTCGTCAATTACTAAATGTAGATTTTTTGCAAAATTGCCCCACCTCAAGTATAAAGAATTACATATTGCCACCACATATCGGAAATGGTTCTTGTAAAATAATTCAATATGAATGCGGTGCCGCAATGGCTCTTTTCGATTGTCATTTTATTCATAATTATACCTATTGTATACAAGACAAAGACTTATTACGTCTTTCTTACTATCTAGATGTGCACAGCGCAAATGTATGTTCTTCCCTTTGCACAAATCATCTATCTCCAAATATATTTTATACACAGGTTGGGAGTTTTGAAAAATTTGAGATTACTTATGAAAGACACAAACCAGTAAAATCCATTCATATCTTTCTCTCTCCAAAGTACTACGACGACTATTTGTCCCAGACTGTACCTAATTGTAGTTTTCATCTAAAAAAAGCACTCTCTCTTCTGAATGAAACAAAATACTTTCCCGAACTTTCATTTGTACTTCATCAGATTTATACTTTTCAAGAATCTGATTTGGCATCCTTACTCTTTTACAAAAGTAAATTAGCCGAAATTTTAGCCTTGATCCTTCACAAAACATTGACACATAAAGATTCTTTCCCTCGGAACGTTAGGCAATCAGATCTAGAAGCCGTACAACAAATAGCTGACTATATTTCTTCACATGTAACACAAGATGTTTCTCTAGATTCCTTAGCACATATGGTTTATATGAGTCCTTCAAAACTAAAATATGTCTTCAAATCTGTTTATCATTGTTCTATACGTGACTATCGTTTACAAAAACGGATGCATGTTGCAAAAGAGTTGCTACATCACACGGATTTATCAGTTTCTGACATTGCTTCTCAATTTGGTTATCAGACTTCTGGAAATTTTTCTGCAATCTTTAAAAAATACACCGGATTCTCTCCGAAAGATTTTCGATCATTTTCTAGAACTTCTTCACTCTATAAATTTAGCAGCTAGTAAACAACTAGCTGCTAAATTTATAGGTTCTATTTATTTTTCTGTCTAATGATATGCACCTTTGTCATTTGAGATTCAAATTTATCTTCTAATCCTTCAGTTACATATATCGTTCCATCATTTGCAACTAAAATCATATCAAATTCATTTGAATGATCCATCCAATAGTTCTGTGCTTCTTCAAATCCCATGACAAATAAGGAAGTAGAAAGTCCATCCGCAAGTGTACCATCCTCACATACAATTGTAACCGAATCTAACCCTCCTTGAGCTGGCTTACCTGTCTTTGGATCTAGAATATGATGATACTTCACACCATTTTCTTCAAATACTCGTTCATATCCACCAGAGGTTATCACTGCTTTATCACTAACACTTAAAATTCCAAGATATTCCTTTTCTCCTTTGGGATCCCTAATTCCCACTCTCCAGTCACTTCCATCTGTCTTTTTTCCTTTTACTTGTACATTTCCCCCTAAATTTACAATTCCACTGGAAATATTATATTGCTCAAAAATATCCATAATGCATGAAGAGGTGTATCCTTTGGCAATTCCTCCAAAATCTATCTTCATCCCTTTTTCTAGAAATTGAATCTTTCCTTCCTTCGAATCATAAGAAACCTTTGATATATCCGTAAGCGGTAAGAGCCGATCAATCGCTTCCTGAGGTGGGACTTTGTAGTCTCCACTTATAAATCCCCACTTTTCCATTAGTGGATACATCATTACATTAAATGCTCCATCTGTCTTTTCATGAAGTTCGAAAGAACGCTCTAACAAATATGCCGTATCCTGAGAACAACTTCCAAATCCATTCTGGTTTATCTCCCCGACTTCACCGTCCGAACTTCCAGCTGATAGCAACTGATCCAGATACTCAATCTCATGTTGCGCCTCCTGAACAGCCTCTTCCGCTTGCGTTCCATATGCTGTAATTGTCATAAATGTATCCATTGCAAATATGCTCGCTTCTGCTTTCGTTTTCTTTCCTTTGTTTTCTACTACAATGGAACCCTCCTCCTTCTGCGAACTAGATTTGCAGCCACTTAGTCCTAGACTTCCAATTACTATCCCTGCAATCCAAAGATAGCTGATCCATCTATTTTTGCCATATTTCATATTATACTTACCTTTCAGCTCTTTAATTAGTTTAGACTAACCACATCTTACCATCGATTTTTAGGTGTGTCAACTATGGCAAAGCTCTCCAT
>JAHHTL010000065.1 GCA_020024635.1 Ruminococcus sp. | reverse complement strand
TTTGACACCAATTTTTATTTTTTTGGTGTCAAGCATTTAACGCTATACTATCCAGCCTTGCAATCTCATTTTCAATCCTTGTCAGCTCTTCGATATGGTTATACACTTCCATTGTTATGTGTTATAGACATTGCTCTGTTTTCCCAAGCACGAACGTAACTAACTCTTGTAGTATCAGCCAGCTCACGAGTTGCCATATAACGCTCAAATAACGTGTTGAGCGTCATTTTTTTGATAGCTCCGTCTGTTAATATGTTATCTTCCATCATTACGCCAGTTTTCGCCCTCTCTTAATTTTCTTCCTTTTGGGTCTTTTCTACTAATTGCCATGAGAACCATTCCTTTCTGAAAAAGCCTCTTTTCTTGTTCTCACAGCGTGCTTTGTCCTTTTTTATTATACTACACACGTTAGAGAACATAAATAGAAAATCGCTCTATTCTTCCAAATATAACAAGTATTTCTTGACTTTTTCTATGGAATAAAGAACCCTCGACCTATCACAATTTTTGCTCCTGCCTGCTCGCCAATCTTTCTTGCGGTAGCACGACCACAAGATAACATAGCAGACAGTCCCTCTATATCAACAGCAATCGGCTGTTCCGTTGCTCTTATCTTCGTTTTATTCATATTCCACCACCTTACCTCGCTGGAACATCACATCATTTAACACATCAGTATTTAACATAATGTAACACCCCCTTTACTGCGTGTCTATTTTATAAGTTACATAAGCAGGCAGACGGCTTTGGAAAGCTCCGTTAGTATCTCAACTATTCCCATTCTTGTGGGCAGAACCGCACCATGCGGACGTATCATTATTCTGTGAGGATAGGTCGTGGCAAAACATGTTTCTTTCATGTAAAAGCAGGGAGCAGAGCAGAAAAGAGAGAATTGAACAAATCATGCTCTGCGGTACTGCTTGTTATTCTTCTTCGATTTCTAAGGCAATATCAAACCCTAAAATCATTTTAATAATTGATTCTCTAATAAGTCCTTTTAGTTCCATATCTACAACAATATAAACATTGCCGTATTCATCATAGAGTGGACGCAGACAGCACTTTGATATGTACGGGGCATAAAATGCCAGTATCTTTTCAATCGCTTTTTCGTCCCCGTCCATAGCCTGCGAAAGCAAGTAGTAGGACGGCTTCTTCATTGTGTGTTTCATTTGCTATCATTTCTCCTTTAGTATTTTTTTCATAAGCTCTAGTGAATTGTGTCGGTTTTGAAAAACACCACTTCTTGAAATATTTTGTCTTTTTGCGATCTCGGTATCGTAGTCGTTCCAGACAGCCAGATTTTCTACAACGATTTCTGGAAGTCAGACGGTTTCATCAATCTCACCCCCTTTAGGCATGAAAAAAGCCCGCACAAGACATATAGTTTTATACGAGCTATTAGAGCTATAAGATATTTTGTTTTTAATAAAATGCTGTTAGGTAGTGTATGATTGTATAGAATTATGCTTAAAATGTTCCATAATACAATCCCCCTTACAGCACTTGTTTTGTATTACACTTTTGTCTTTTTTGTAATCTTGTAAATATATTTTTCTGGTGTAGGACGTTTGTTGCCAAAATACTTTTTGAAATTCGCCTACACTCTAAGCATTTTATCAATCTCCTAAATATTTTTCGCTTCTTCCTCTAATATGGATTTGCGAATTTTATTTAACCCTTCTTTTATTTTCTTCTTCCCTTTTCTTCTGTACCTTATTACAGAAATAATTATACATACTATAGCTAATATGATTGTTTTAAATAGCGGACTTTGAAATTCAAATACATTAAAAAGTACATAAGCAACATACGAAGATAGAACTGTGGAAATAGCATAAAGTATGGTAACATATCTATTTAAAAAATATTCATTCAAGGACAGAAAGTATTTGTTCCATTCATCAGAATTTTTCTTTATGGAAATTCCTTTCAGCCATACAGTTAATAAAATAAGCCCTAACATTAATCCTTTTTTTAAAACTATCTCTATAATAATAACGAGTAATAACAATATCCATTTCATTTCCAATACTCCTTATAGCCATAACTTTTTGTGTAATTATAAACTATGCAGTTAGTGTAAAGTCAATTCTATTCCTCAATCTTAATCATAAACTTTGTAACATATTCTTCTGGAATAGATATAGCAAATTCATTCAGTCCTATTTCAAAGGCATATCCTGTTAGTGAAAGATTGTTTTTGCGTGCATATTCTATCATTTTTTCATACATGTCAGATGCTTTATCCCATGTTCCTTTTTGATAGCCACAAAGATATTTTCCTTTTGGCATAACAACTGTATTGGATACAGAGGTTCTTCCTAATGAATAAGCGTAAATCCCGTCGTACTGCTCAAAATTTTTATTCATCACTTTATCAAGTGAAATAAAACTTCCTACTCCCATACGCATTTGTTCTATACTCCAATTATCATTGAGATAGGAGAAAATTTCTGATATATCTTCATCAAGAAAATCATAGGGCAATATTGAGATTTTCTTTGCCTTACATTCTTCAACTCTGATTTTATGCTCATGCAAATCTTTACAAAGATGTATTTGGGCTTTTTTTGATTCTAATATCTTTTTCGTGCGTTTTAGAGTCTGTATTTCTAAATCTAATTCCGCTTCTTTCATATCTGCGATTTTCAAAAATTTATCTGCTGTAGGATTTTTACAATAATCTGCAATTTCCTCGATACTCATGTTAAGTTCTTTCAGCATACGGATATACTCAAACGTTATGCTCTGTGATGCATCATAGTAACGGTAACCGTTATCTCCTTTTGCAGAGGGAGAAAACAGACCGATATTATCGTAATAATGTAATGTTCGTTTATTGACTTTATGCAGTTTTGCAAACTGAGCTGTCGTCATTTTTATGTTGGAATGTATCATTTTTACAAATCTCCTTTCCAAGTGTTGACATTACAGTTACTGTAAAGATTATTATACTAAACATAAAATACAAGTACAAGGAGATATTGCGATGCAGATAAAATTTAGAGAATACAAAAAACAGGATTTTCAGACTTTAAAGGAGATTATTAGAGAAACATGGCATTATGATGAATTTAGTAGTCTTAAAACAGCTTCCAAGCTGGCAGAAGTTTTTTTAAGCAGTTGTCTAACGAATTATACCTATTCACAGGTAGCTGTACTTAATGATAAAGTAGTCGGGATTATTTTAGTAAAAGACATCACAGCCCACAGATGTACCCTATACAATCGTTACAAACAGGTTAAATCTATTCTTAAGCTATATCTTTCCAGTGAAGGAAGAAAGATTTGCCAAATCTTTAAAAATGTCAATGAAATAGATAAGCAGTTATTGAATGATTGTCATAGAACGTATCCAGCAGAATTAGCTCTATTTGCTGTTAGTTCTTCCTGCCAAGGTAAGGGGATAGGTAAACAACTTTTCCAATCAGCCCTTGACTATATGAAGTACCGAAACCTAAAAGAATTTTACTTGTTTACAGACACGAGCTGTAACTATGGATTTTATGAACATCAAGGCATGACACGTCGCTGTGAAAAAGAACAAATTTTCAATATTAACGGTCAATCAGCTAAGATGAATTTCTTTATCTATGATTTTCAGTATATAATCTCTTGACTTTACACTTAGTGTATAGTTTATGCTATTATCACAAATTAAGATTAAAGAGGATATTTTATGAAAGCTAGTTGTAGTAGTTTTACCTGCAAATCGACAGACGGGAAACACTTTTTAGGGCGTACCTATGATGAATACGGGGATATAAGTGCAAATAAAGTTGCCATTATTCCCCGTGGTTATGAAATTTCTTTAACTTTCATGGGAAATAAAGAGAATAACAAACAAATTGTTGAGTATGCAACTGTAGGTATGAATGTCGCCTAATGAATTAATTAACATTGACATTCCTTTTGAACAGGATATTTTAGCTTTGAATTAATCAAAAAATTAAAATGGAGGATATACACAATGAAGAAAAATTATAAAAAGTATTTAGCAGGAGGACTTGCTCTTGCAATAACAGCCACTACATTAGGAACAACAACACCTGTTTTTGCTTCTGAAAATAATTATAAACAGAATATGGCTTATATTTTGTCAACTGTTGTATCAGAGACAAATAATAGTGAATTATCAGAAGCACAAATTGCTATGCTTATAGATGAATTATCGAAAATAGATTGGGACTATAACGGAATAGATAAAAGCGACCTTCAAAGTCGAGGTGCTGCAAGTAAAGCAATAAAAGCTGCCGCAAAACTTATAAAAAAGAATTTACCTAAGATTGTTAATGCACTTAAAAAAATCGGTATTAAAATATCTATAGGTAAAGGCTTCACTCAATGGTTAGACGATATTTTGAATGGGGTTATTGAAATTGATGAAAGTATTGACTCTTTTATTTATACAGTTGTAGATAAACTTGCACCTGGTTTAAATAAAAATACCAAACAAATCATCGCAAATGTTATTCGTATGGTTTGCCCATTTTAATAAGGAGTAATGTATATGAATATTATTTTTTTCATTATTGCCATAATAGTTTTAATAGTAATTTATATAGCTTTTGATGTTATCTCCAATAAAAATTTAAAAATTTCCTCTTTTTTTAAAAAAGATATGAATAAATTTATATTATCAATATTTCTTACAATTATATTGATTTTAATTATTGCAAAAATAATAGAGCTATTTTCTCAAAATACTATCATTTTTGTTAGTTGAAAAAAGAAGAATATTGAAAAAACTCCCTGTTATTTCCTACACAAAGGAAATAGCAAGGAGTTTTTATTTATTCTATTATTTTCCAGTTGCTATCCTTATGTAGCACAAGTTCATACTGCGACACTTGCATTGCCTTTGTCTGATTGTCAATGAATTTCACAGCAACCTTAACTTTCACATTGTCCCCGTCCTTTGTAAAGATAGAGTTTACCAATTCAGAATACAGGTAGACCCTGCCGATAGGTTCAAGCACATTCCCAGATACATAGTAGGCAAGCTCTTTTTCTGTGGCTGTCGGATATAACTTAAAGAAAGTTTCCAGAAATGTGGTTGCGTCATTTACGGTATCAGCGTCCAGATTTCCGTCTGCTTCTGGTGTCTTAGGTTCATAGTCTGATTTTTTAACTTCTGGTGCAAGGGTAGGGTTCTAAACGATTACCATATCCCCGTCAGCGTCTACATGGCGGTACATAAAATCGAATTCGTTGAGCTGATACACGCTTGTATGTTCGTGGACTTCATCAGCATAAGGCAACACCTTTTCGATAATGCGGTACTCCGTGCTTTCAGCACCGACACCTAACTTTTCTTCAAACTCGGCAACATCTATCGGCAGGTCGAACCAGTATGATGTTATTTCTTCGCCAGTTGTTCCTCTCGTTTCCACCAGCACCCTTGTTTCCTGCATTGTTCCTCACGTCCTTTCTGTTGTTTCATCACATCTTTTAAGGTCTGGTACGACATACCGAACATATACTTTGAAAAATCTTCTAACTGCCTTTCTTCATAGTCGGCAGGGTTCAGCCGTTTCATTTCCTGCCACACCTTACGCTTGTAAGAGGGCAGGTCGGAAATGTATTCACAGTCAACTTTTACCTGCATATCCTTAAAAATATCGTTCATGTAATCACTCCAATCTGAAATTTTGGTAAGAAAAAAGCAGTCAATCCTAAGACTAACTGCT
>JAHHTL010000064.1 GCA_020024635.1 Ruminococcus sp. | reverse complement strand
ACAGACATAAAAGAAAATAGGTCGTTTCAGTACAAGATAAGTAGGTGATAGCAGAAGTTGAATTTTGCTATCACCTTTTCCTTGTGATTGAAAGTAGAATGTATTTTACAAAACATTACTTGTCAGTTATTCACAATAAAGGTACAATATAGAAAATGTTATCAACAAAAGTTGGGGAGAATATGGAAACGTTATATCAAAAATTAGTAGAATATAGTCAGGCAGATTATTATGCTTTTCACATGCCAGGACATAAAAGAAATAAAGAGATTATAAATTGTAGGTTGCCCTATGAAATAGATATTACAGAGATTGATGGGTTTGATGATCTTCATCATGCAAAAGAAATTTTAAAGGAAGCACAAGAAAGAGCAGCAAAACTGTATCATGCGGAGCGAACCTTTTATCTTGTAAATGGAAGTACAGTGGGATTATTGAGTGCGATTATGGGATGTACTTTGAAAGGAGATCGTATTCTTATTGCTAGGAATTGCCATAAATCTGTATATCATGCTATTCTTATGAATGGATTGAATCCAGTGTATGCATATCCAGAATTTGAGGAAGAAAAAGATATCAATGGACCGGTTCGTTTCGAAGAAATTCAAAGAAAAATAGAAATGTATCCAGATACAAAAGTTGTTGTAATTACTTCTCCAACTTACGATGGGGTGGTATCGGATGTGAAGAAAATAGCGGAATATCTTCATACAAAGAAAATTCCACTAATTGTGGATGAAGCACATGGTGCACATCTTGGATTTCATCCGTATTTTCCAAAACGAGCAAATGATTTAGGGGCGGATCTTGTCATCCAAAGTCTTCATAAGACCTTGCCAGCTCTTACCCAGTGTGCTCTTCTTCATGTAAATGGAACGCTTATCAATCCAGAAAAAATACAGCAATATTTGCGAATGCTTCAAACAAGCAGTCCATCCTATGTATTAATGGCGAGTATGTCTGTGTGTATTGATTTTTTGGAACAATCCAAAGAATCTGTGTTTCAACAGTATGTAGATTTGTTACAAAGCACAAGAAATCAATTAAGAAATTTAAAATGTTTAGAATTGATGGAAACAGAACAGTTTGATCCGTCTAAGATTTTAATTTCTGTCAAAAATACACCATTATCAGGAAAAGAACTGTCAGACATTCTTTTGAAAAAGTACCATCTTCAAATGGAATTATCTGCGGGAACGTATGTATTGGCCATGACAACTTTGGCAGATACAAAAGAAGGAATGGATCGATTGGTGAAAGCGTTATTTGAAATTGATGAAAAGCTTAGGTTAGATAGGAGAGAAGAAAGCTGTAAAAAGGGAAATTTTTCCATGCCAAGACTATCACAGGTATATGCGCCGGCGAAGATAAATGCTATGCTTCAAGAAGAAAATAACAACACAAATTCATTTTATTTTCAGGATTGTGTAGGAAAAATATCCACAGAGTATGCCTATGTGTATCCCCCTGGAATCCCAATCTTGGTACCAGGAGAGCGAATTTCAAAAGAGGCAGCAGAACTTTTGTGTTTATATGAAAAATTAAATTTTCCAATTGAAGGGCTTCATGTGGAAAACAAGATTGAGGTGTTGATAAATGAATAAAATTTTTTACATTATGGGGAAAAGTTCTTCGGGAAAGGACTCTGTTTTTAAATTGTTAAAGAAAAAATACCCACAGTATAAAACCATTGTATTGTATACAACAAGGCCGATTCGACAAGGAGAAAAGGAAGGGGAAGAGTATCATTTTGTAACAGAAAAAGAATTCAATGAAATGCAAAAGGAACATAAAATCATTGAATATCGTACGTATGATACGAAATGTGGATTGTGGATTTATTTTACAGCAGATGATGGACAGATTGATCTAAATAAGAGTAATTATTTGGTGATTGGAACCTTACAGTCTTTTGATGCGATGTGTCAGTATTATGGCAGTAATAAGGTTGTTCCAATTTATCTGGAAGTAGAGGATGGAGAAAGACTTCAAAGAGCACTTGATCGAGAAAAGAGGGAAGAGCAACCCAAATATGCGGAAATGTGCAGGAGATTTCTTGCAGATGCAGAAGATTTTTCAGAGGAAAACCTCTGGAATGCAGGGATAAAGAGACGATTTCAAAATAAAAATATAGAAATATGTATGCAAGAGATAGAAACATATTTAGATACTATATATTCAGAGTAAACTATGATATAATTAGTCAAAGCAATGCTTATTGGGAACTATTAATTTTATAACAAAAAGACAGCGGGTGATGTGATGAGTGGATTCAAAGATGTAGTAGGTCACAAAAATATTATTCAGTATATTGAAAATGCAGTACAGACAGATAAAGTTTCTCATGCCTATATTTTAAATGGAGAAAAAGGTTCTGGGAAGCGTCTTTTGGCACGATTGTTTTCGATGAGTCTACAGTGCCAAAATCGGGATGAAGATGGAGATGCCTGTGGAAAATGTCAGTCTTGTATACAGGCAATGAATCATAATCACCCGGATATTATTAAGATTGAACACGAAAAACCAAATTCTGTGGGGATCGATGACATAAGAACGCAGTTAAATGAAACGGTGATGATAAAGCCATATAGTAGTCGATACAAGATTTATATCATTTCAGATGCAGATCTTATGACAGAATCTGCACAAAATGCACTTTTAAAGACGATAGAAGAGCCACCAGAATATGCGGTTATTATTTTATTGACAGAAAATGCAGATGTTTTACTTCCAACGATTCGGTCAAGATGTGTTATGCTGAAACTTCGCAATATCAAGGATCAGCTTGTAAAAAGATACTTGATGGAAAATATGGAAATTCCAGACTATAAGGCAGATATTTGTGTTGCGTTTGCACAAGGAAACGTGGGACGTGCGATTATGTTGGCAACATCGGATCATTTTAATGAAATCAAAGAAGAAGCAGTACACCTTATGAGAAATATTGATGACATGGATTTATCAGAATTGATGTATGCAGTCAAACGTTGCACAGCATATAAGTTGGAAATCAGCGACTATTTTGATGTGATGTCCATCTGGTTTCGGGACGTACTTATCTTTAAAGCAACACAAAGTGTAGATCGGGTAGTTTTTTCCGATCAGCTTAAATATATAAAAGAAAGAGCAAATAAGAGTTCCTATGAGGGGATAGAGATTATCTTAGATGCATTGGAAAAAGCAAAAGCAAGATTAAAGTCAAATGTAAACTTTGAACTGACGATGGAATTGCTTTTATTGACAATAAAGGAGAACTAAAACATGACAAAAGTAATTGGTGTCAGATTTCGTACAGCAGGAAAGATCTATTTCTTTGCACCTGGAAATCTTGAAATCCATCAAGGAGATAATGTAATTGTTGAAACAGCAAGAGGAGTAGAAATTGGACGTGTTGTACAGGGCATTCGAGAAGTAAAAGATGAAGATGTGGTGCAGCCCTTAAAGTTTGTAATCAGAGTTGCTACGTTGGAAGATCAACAAATTGAAGAGAAAAACCATGCAAAAGAAAAAGAGGCATTTAAAATTTGTCTTGAGAAAATCAGAAAACATGGTCTTGATATGAAATTGATTGACGCGGAATACACGTTTGACAATAATAAATTATTGTTTTATTTTACAGCAGATGGAAGGATTGATTTTCGAGAACTTGTAAAAGATTTGGCAGCAGTTTTTCGTACAAGAATTGAACTTCGTCAAATTGGTGTAAGAGACGAAACAAAAATTCGAGGAGGCATTGGAATCTGCGGACGTCCATTGTGTTGTAGTACATACCTTTCTGAATTTTCAGCGGTATCCATCAAAATGGCAAAAGAGCAGAATCTTTCCTTAAATCCTACAAAGATTTCAGGGGTATGTGGGCGATTGATGTGTTGTCTTACAAATGAAGAAGAAACTTATGAAGAATTAAATAGCCAGTTACCTTCTGTTGGTGATAATGTAACAACTCCAGATGAACTTCAAGGAACGGTACACTCTCTTAGTGTTTTACGAAAATTAGTAAAAGTAGTTGTAACGCTTGAAAATGATGAAAAAGAAATTCGTGAATACAAAGCAGAGGAACTTAAATTTAAACCTCGAAAGAGAAAAAATACAAAAATCACAAAAGAAGAGATGAAGAAACTTGCTGAACTGGAAAAAAATGAAGGAGCATCCAAATTAGATGACAACTAGATTGAATCCGGGAGAACGAATAGACGACCTTCAGATTAAAGGATATGAGATCATTCAGGATCCAAAACGTTTTTGCTTTGGAATTGATGCAGTATTATTATCGGATTTTACCAAAGTAAAAAAAGGGGAAGTTGTTTTAGATCTTGGAACGGGAACAGGGATACTTCCTATTCTTTTAGAGGCGAAGAGCGAAGGAAAGCATTTCACAGGCCTTGAAATTCAAAAGGAAAGTGCAGATATGGCATGGCGTAGTGTTTGCCACAATCATCTGGAAGAAAAAATAGATATTGTCAACGGAGATATGAAAGAGGCAGCTTCCATTTTCAAGCCAGCCTCTTTCGATGTTATTGTGACAAATCCACCTTATATGCTAGGGCAGCATGGACTGGTAAATCCAACAGACGCAAAGGCCATAGCAAGACATGAGATTTTATGTACTTTGGATGATATTTTAAGAGAAAGTGCAAGGCTTCTGAAACCAGATAAAGGAAGATTTTATATGATTCATAAACCGTTTCGGATTGCGGAGATTTTGTCTAAAATGGTGGAATATAAGATTGAACCAAAGCGAATCCAGTTTATACACCCTTACATTGATAAAGAACCGACTATGATTATGATTGAAGGGTTAAGGGGAGGAAAATCCCGTGTAAAAGTAGAGCCACCAATTATCATGTATGAAAGAGAATCGTCTTAAGAAGGAGAAATTTATGTCAGGTACTTTATATTTATGTGCAACACCGATTGGAAATCTAGAAGACATGACATTTCGTGTCATTCGTACGTTAAAAGAGGTGGATGTAATCGCTGCGGAAGATACAAGAAACAGTATCAAACTTCTGAACCATTTTGAGATACAGACTCCAATGACAAGTTATCACGAATATAATAAATTTGATAAAGGAAGAAAACTTGTAGAAAAATTAAAAGAAGGAGTCAATATTGCTCTTATTACAGATGCGGGTACACCAGGAATTTCAGATCCAGGAGAAGAACTTGTGAAGATGTGCTATGAGGAAGGAATACAAGTGACTTCTCTTCCAGGAGCATGCGCTTGTGTTACTGCACTTACCATTTCTGGACTTTCTACAAGAAGATTTGCTTTTGAGGCCTTCCTTCCAACGGATAAGAAGGAAAGAGAGTGGGTACTTCAGGATATGGAAAATGAATTTCGTACCATCATCATGTATGAAGCTCCACATCGTCTTGTAAAGACTTTAAATCTCTTATATGAGCGTTTAGGAGACAGAAGGCTTACTGTATGTCGTGAACTTACAAAACGCCATGAAACAGCGTTTCAAACGACGATAAGAGAAGCCTGTGCTTATTATGAAGAGAATGCTCCAAAAGGAGAATGTGTACTTGTGATCGAAGGAAAAGATCACGAGGAGGCAATCTTAGAAGAACAGAAGAAATGGGAAGAGATGAGCATAGAAGAACATATGGAGCAGTATCTTTCGAAAGGAGTTGATAAAAAAGAAGCCATGAAGAAAGTGGCAAAAGATCGCGGAGTATCGAAACGAGATATTTACAATTATCTTCAGAAGAAGTAGAA
>JAHHTL010000063.1 GCA_020024635.1 Ruminococcus sp. | reverse complement strand
TTTGAAGGTATGTATATAGGATGAATGTAGACGGTACCTTAGGGTATCGTTTTTTTTCATAAATAAAGTCTATTTCAAAAAAATATTCAGAGGGGGCGAATATAGAAATGGGAAATAACATAGGAGAGATAATAAAAGAAACTCGAATCAAGAAAAAAATGACTTTAAAAGATGTAGCAGAGCAAACGGATTTGTCTATCGGGTATTTATCCCAATTGGAAAGAGGGCTGACTTCTTTTGCAAATGACACAATTAAGAAAATAGGGGAGGTGTTAGATCTGGATGTTCAAAAATTGTTAAGTATGCCATCTTGTTGTACAAAAAGCATTGTCAGATCTTATGAACGAGAAATCATTAGAATGGAAGGACAATCAATTATTGAATATTGTATGACAAATATTAGTGATTATTCTGAAATGCTTCCTAGATTTGTTGAGCTGCGACCACAGAAAAATACGGAAGAAACAGAGACGTATAAGCATGAAGGGGAAGAAATTGTTTATGTCATTGAAGGAATCTTAACTTTAAAATTAGAAGACGAAATCTTTGACTTATATCCGGGAGATTGTGCCCATTACCCATCCACTAAAAAACATAATTGGAGCAATCAGACAAATAAGCTTGTTCGATTGATTTCCATAAATACACCCAATCACACGAAAGATGATTTGGAGTAACACATAATAAAATTAGAAAAGAAGGAATAACCTCACGTTTATGAAATGCTGTGATGTTATTCTTTTTTTATGAAAAATCACATGAGGATAAATTGGAAATGTAATATTTAAGTAAAAATGCACATATTTTAAGTAAAAAAGTGTTGATTTTTTAACAAAGTGATATATAATTAAAATAGAAAGAGAAATAAGCGAAAGGAAGTTTATTATGAATTACCCAAATGTGATTAACATTCAAAAATATTCGGTTCATGATGGGGATGGCATCCGAACTACAATATTTTTTAAAGGGTGTCAATTAAGTTGCTGGTGGTGTCATAATCCGGAAAGCCAGAATTATTTTCCGGAGTTCATGTTTGATCGAGAAAAATGTACAGGATGTGGATATTGTGCAAAAGCCTGTACACACGATGCGATTACCATTAGCGAAGAAGGAAAAGCAGTGACGGATTTAAAGGAATGTGTATTGTGCGGAGATTGTTTTGATTACTGCTTACAAAACGCAAGAGAAAAGGTCGGAAAGACATATGAGATTGAAGAATTGGTAAAGATTTGTGAACAAGATCAGATGTTTTATGAGCAGTCTGGTGGTGGAGTAACCTTATCTGGTGGTGAGGTCATGAGTCAGAATATGGAATATTTAGAAGAACTGTGTAAGCAGCTTCATAAAAAAGGATTTAACATTGCAATTGATACTTGCGGTTACGCTCCAGAAAAAAATTATGAACGTCTGTTACCATATGTGGACACATTTTTATATGATATCAAAACAATGGATGATGAAGTTCACCAAAAGTACATGGGAAAATCCAATGCAAAGATTTTAAGCAATTTGGAATTCATTGCCCGCCGAGGAGCGAATATCAATATTCGAATTCCGGTAGTTGAGCCTGTTAATAGTGATGAAAAGTCAATCACAGACATGATCGAATATTTAAAAGAGAAAATTGGAATTGTGAAGGTAAATCTTTTACCCTATCACAGTACCGGCAGCAGTAAATATGATAAATTAAATCGTCCATATTTCGCACAAGATTTGCAGGTACCAAGTGAGGAACATATGGAAGCATTAAAGCAACTGTTCCTAAAGAACGGATTTAAGCAAGTAAAAATAGGAGGATAAAAAATGGAACTAAGAGGAATGAATGACCGAATCAAGAAGTTACGTCAGCAAAGTGAAAGCACAAAACCACGTATTTTTATGGAGCGTGCAATGTTGATGACAGAGGCGTACAAAAAATACGAGGGTGAGGTATCTATCCCTGAATTACGTGCCTTATCTATGAAAGAGATTTTCTCAAGAAAAACAATTACAATTGAAGAGGGAGAATTAATTGTCGGGGACAAAGGGGCCGGCCCTCAGTCAACTCCAACATTTCCAGAGTTATGCTGCCATACATTAGAAGATATGCACATTATGAACGACCGTGACTTAATCAGTTTTAAGGTCAGTGAAGAGGATTTAAAGAATCAGGAAGAGACCATTATTCCATTCTGGGAGAAACGTTCGATTCGTAACAAAATCATCAACTCTATGACACAAGAATGGCGTGATTGTTACGAAGCAGGAATCTTCACTGAGTTTATGGAACAGCGAGGACCGGGACATACAGTTGGTTCTGAAAAGATTTACGCAAAAGGATTTTTAGATTATCAGGCAGATATCGATGAAGCGCTGGAAAAGATTGATTATTTAAATGATGAAGAGGCTCTTGAAAAACGTGATGAGTTAAAAGGAATGCGTATTATGTGTGATGCCATCATGATATTGGGAGAGCGTTATGCAAAATTAGCGCGTGAAATGGCTGAAAAAGAAACAGATGAAGTTCGTAAAGCAGAATTGTTGCAGATTGCCGCAAATTGTGATGTAGTTCCAGCCCATAAGCCAGAAACATATTGGCAGGCATTACAGATGTACTGGTTTGTTCACTTGGGGGTTACAACGGAATTAAACCCATGGGATGCCTATTCACCGGGACGCTTGGATCAGCATTTAATTCCATTTTATCGCAAAGATTGTAAAGAGGGACGTTTGGATGAAACAAAAGCAAAAGAATTGTTAGAGTGCTTATGGGTGAAATTTAATAACCAGCCAGCCCCACCTAAGGTAGGAATCACATTAAAAGAATCAAGTACCTACACAGACTTTGCAAACATTAACACAGGTGGAATTACAAAAGATGGTGAAGACGGAGTGAACGAAGTGTCTTACTTAATCTTAGATACAATGGATGAAATGAAGTTATTACAGCCATCTAGTAACGTTCAGATTTCAAGAAAGACACCTACAAAATTCTTAAAACGTGCATGTGAAATTTCACGTAAAGGATGGGGACAACCAGCATTCTACAATACAGAAGCAATTATTCAGGAATTATTAAATGCAGGAAAATCCATTGAGGATGCCCGTCGTGGAGGAACAAGTGGATGTGTAGAAGTTGGTGCATTTGGACGGGAAGCTTACATTTTGCAAGGGTATTTCAATCTTCCAAAGATTTTAGAAATTACGTTACATGATGGATTTGATCCAGTTGCAAAGAAGCAGTTAGGTCTTCACTTAGGACAGGCAACAGATTTTAAATCTTATGAGGAATTATTCGAAGCTTACAAAAAACAGATCGCATATTTTGCAGATATTAAAGTAAAAGGAAGTAACATGATTACTCGAATCTACGCAAAATATATGCCGGCTCCATTCTTATCCATTATTACAGATGACTGTATTCGTTCTGGTAAAGATTACAATGCGGGTGGCGCTCGCTACAATACAAACTACTTACAAGGGGTTGGAATTGGAACAATCACAGACTCACTTGCTGCTATTAAATACAATGTCTTCGATAAGAAACGTTTTACAATGGAAGAATTAATGAGAGCTATGGATGCAAACTTCGAAGGAGAAGAAAATGCATTAATTTACAACCTTGTAACTAGAAAAACTCCAAAATACGGAAATGATGATGACTACGCAGATGAAGTGATGAAGAGCGTTTTTCGGTATTATCAAGAAACAATTACAGGACGTCCCAATATGCGTAATGGACAGTGGCGTATCAATATGTTACCTACCACTTGTCATGTTTATTTTGGAGAAGTTATGCTTGCAAGTGCAAATGGGCGTAAAGCGCATAAACCAGTTTCGGAAGGAATCTCACCAGAAAAATCAGCTGACGTAAATGGACCAACAGCAGTGATTCGTTCTTGTAGTAAGATGGATCACTTGTCAACAGGTGGTACCTTGTTAAATCAGAAATTTACTCCACAGGTTGTTGCCGGAGAAGATGGATTGACCCACATGGCGGATTTGGTTCGTTCTTACTTCAACATGGATGGACATCATATTCAATTTAATGTAATTGATCGTCAGACTTTGATCAATGCACAGCAACATCCGGAAGATTACAGGGACTTAATTGTTCGGGTTGCCGGATATTCCGATCACTTCCGTAATTTAAGTAAAGAATTACAAGATGAAATTATTAATCGTACAGAACAAAGTTTTGAATAAGAAGGAGAATTCATATGAATCGTAAAATAGGATTTATTGGTAGTGGAAATATGGGCGGCGCCATGATTGGGGGTATTATCCGCGCAAATTTAGTAGCAAAAGAAGAAATCTATGTTTCTGACATTAGCGAAAAAAGTTTGGAAAAGGTGAAAGAAAAATATGGTGTGAATACAACAACGGATAATACAGTTGTTGCATCCACATGTGATGTCATCGTGCTTAGTGTAAAACCACAATTCTATCCAGTTGTAATAAGTGGAATCAAAGACGTTGTTAAGGATGATGTTATCATCGTTGTGATTGCAGCAGGTCAGTCAAGCGATGCTGTTAAAGAGCTTTTTGGAAAAGAGTTAAAGGTTGCCAAAGCAATGCCAAATACTCCAGCATTGGTTGGAGAAGGAATGGCAGCAATTGCTCCAAGTAAAAACATGACTCAGGAAGAGATTGATGATATTGTTGCAATCTTTAACAGTTTTGGAAAAAGCGAAGTTGTAGCAGAACCTTTAATGGATGCGGTTACAGCAGTCAGTGGTTCAAGCCCGGCGTATGTATATATGTTTATTGAAGCAATGGCAGATGCAGCGGTGTTAGAAGGAATGGCAAGACCGCAGGCATACAAATTTGCTGCACAGGCAGTACTTGGAGCTGCACAGATGGTGTTACAGACAGGAAAACATCCAGGAGAATTGAAAGATATGGTGTGCTCTCCGGGAGGAACAACAATTGCAGCTGTTGAGAAATTAGAAGAAACGGGATTCCGAAGCAGTGTTATGAAGGCCATGAAAGCATGTGCGGATAAATCACGGGATATGTCAAAATAAATGAAAGGGCACAAAAGCGATAGAGATTATGAGTATTACAAAAGTTATAATTGGATTATTAATTATTATTTTAGTTGCTTATACAGTGTATTTTATTTGTGATGTAATTAAGCATAAAGAAGAATTGGAAACAGATGTTACATGGTGGAAAGCTGGTTTGATCAGTGCTGTCGTTAACTTCTTTGATCCACTTGGAATCGGAGCATTTGCACCACAGACAGCGCTTTTGAAGGCGTTCAAACAAACTAGAGATCAGCTGATCCCAGGGACTATGAATGCAGCCAATACCATTCCGGTATTGATTCAGGCTCTTATTTTTACGACTGTTGTTAAAGTAGAACCTGTAACGTTGGTTGTTATGTTAGCAGCAGCGATGTTTGGAGCAATTTTGGGAGCGGGGATTGTTGCAAAATTATCCGAAAATCACATTCGTGTTGTGATGGGAATTGCGCTGTCTATTACAGCAGTCGTAATGCTTGCAGGACTTTTAGGATTGATGCCAGTTGGCGGAGACGCTATTGGACTTACGCCAGGTAAATTAGTGATTGCCGGAGTGATCAACTTTATTTTAGGGGCGTTAATGACGGCAGGGGTAGGACTTTATAATCCTTGTATGGTTGTGGTTTGCTTACTTGGAATGTCTGTAGATGTAGCATTCCCGATCATGATGGGATCTTGTGCATTTTTGATGCCAGCAGCATCTGTAAAATTCATCAAAGAGGGTGC
>JAHHTL010000062.1 GCA_020024635.1 Ruminococcus sp. | reverse complement strand
TTGAAGTCTGCTTTTTTTGTTTGGATTTTAAGAATTAGAATGATTTAATTTTTTCGATAAATTTCTGTGTAGATAAAGACAACGGATCATCTGGGTTATAGATCAGACAGATTTTTCTTGTAGATAAGTTTTCCTTCAACTGTAATCGGAAAACTTTCCCACGGTCGAGACCATCTTTTGCAAACATCTCTGGAATTAAACCAATTCCCAAATTTCGCTCAACCATAGGGAGTATCAAATCTGTGGTTGCAAGTTCAATATCTGGGACAAGAGAAATTCCAGAATTTAGAAAGATGTCGTCCAAATATTTACGGGTAGAAGTTCCCTGTTCCATACAGATCAAAGGATAGTTGTTTAAATCGCTTAAAGAGAGTTCTTTCTGCTTTAGAAATGCATACTTTTCTCCGGCAATGACGATATCTTGAAGATCGCAAAGAGGTATAACAACCAGGGTATCCAAAGAAGAAGCAGCGTTTAACACTACAATTGCAAAATCAATTAGATTTGACTTTATTGCACGTATGGCAGATGGAGTGGTGAAGTTTGAAATTTTCAAACGGATTTGAGGATATTCGTCCCGAAATTCTTCTAATAATGGTAGAAGGTAGTGATGCAGTGTTACCACACTTGCTCCAATACGTACAATTCCTTTTTGAAGATTTTTTACTTCATGGATTTCTTCCTCCGCTTGAAAAATGTGTTCACATGCTTTGGCAACATGTTTATACAACATTTGTGCTTCTGGGGTTAGGATCACTCCTTTTTTTGTGCGGACAAATAAGGTACACCCGAGTTCTTTTTCTAAATTTGCAATAGAATAACTGACAGTTGGTTGGGATAAATAGAGTTGTTTTGCAGCAGAAGAAATACTTCCACATTTCGCAACACAATAAAATATTTTATAATAATCAAAATTAGCAGACATATAAACCTCTTATCTATAGAAAAATTCTATGTTTCACATAAAAAACTTTAATTTTATTTATAACATTATTTGTAGTATAATACAACAGAATGTGAAAAACAAGAAAAGGGTGGTAAATGAAATGATAAAAGATTTAACAAAGGGAAAACCAGAGTCAGTGTTATGGAGTTTTTCCATTCCCATGTTTATTAGTGTTGTATTTCAACAACTTTATAACATTGCAGACAGTGTGATTGCTGGAAAGTTTGCAGGAGAAAATGCACTTGCAGCAGTTGGAGCGTCTTATCCGATTACCATGATCTTTATGGCAATTGCAGTAGGAAGCAATATAGGATGTTCGGTTGTCATTTCGCAGCTTTTTGGGGCGAAGAAATTTAATGAAATGAAAACTGTTATTTCCACAACCTTGATCTCTGCATTAGTAGGATCCATTTTACTTACGATTTTAGGATTGTTTGGTACAAAAACTTTAATGGAGTTATTGAATACGCCAGCAAATATTTTTTCTGACGGAGCATTGTATTTACGAATTTACATAGGCGGCTTTCCATTTTTATTTCTTTACAACATCTGTACAGGTATTTTTACCTCATTGGGAGATTCGAAAACACCTCTGTATTTTCTAATTGCATCATCAATTGGAAACATCATCCTTGATATCATATTTGTTCGTAATTTTAAAATGGGTGTTGCAGGTGTTGCAGGTGCAACCTTTATTGCACAGGGTTTGGCGTGCGTCTTTGCATGTGTTACATTATTTAAGAGATTAAAATCAATAGAAACAACAGAAAAAAATGCCTTATTTAATCTTTCTATGCTTGGAAAAATAAGTCGCATTGCAGTTCCAAGTATTTTGCAGCAGAGTTTTATATCTATTGGAAATATCTTTATTCAGATTTTAGTAAATGGCTATGGTTCTTCAGTTATTGCAGGATATTCTGCAGCAATTAAATTAAATACCTTTACCATAACTTCGTTTACAACACTTGGAAATGCTCTTTCTAGTTTTACCGCACAAAATATTGGTGCAGGAAAAACGGATCGAGTAAAAAATGGATTTCGTGCAGGACTTAAAATGGCTTTTGCCGTTGCAATACCGTTCTTTGTGCTGTTTTTTTTCCTTGGAAAGCCTATGATCTTGCTGTTTTTAAAAGAAGGTGGGAAAACAGCACTTGCAACAGGGATGACATTTCTAAAAATTGTAGCCCCATTTTATTTTGTTGCATCTGTTAAATTAATTGCAGACGGAGTTTTGCGAGGTTCTGGTTCTATGAAAGAATTTATGATTGCAACGTTTGTAGATCTTATTTTACGTGTTGTACTTGCATTTGCGCTCTCTCCAATTTTAGATGACACGGGAATCTGGTTATCATGGCCAATAGGATGGACAATCTCAGCAATTCTTTCTATGTATTTTTATCTGAAAGGGAATTGGAAAATAGAAGAATTGAAAGGTGCGAATAACGATGATGATTAAATAAAAATAGGAAAAGGTAGGAGTTAAGAAGTACAATTCTTTTGATTTCTACCTTTTTTCTATTTAATTTTTTTTAGAAAGTGCTATAATATTAATAGTTAGTCGAAACTAACTATTATCAAGCAGGATGTATCTATTTTCGGGTAAGGTAACTGCGTTATGAAGTAGGAGAAACAAGATGGAAAGAGAGAAGTTTCACATAGAAAAAAATACCATTCAAGAAACACTGATTATACCTTTATATGCCAGAAAACTTTGTACAGAGATATTTCCAGAAATTTATTCTGATCAGGCATCTATTGAACTAATGAAAAAATTGGATTATGATTTTTCAAAGTTGGAAAAACAATCCGACAGCATTTTACAAAAGTTTGGAGCGTTAGAAATTGCTATGCGTCAGATGGATCTTGCCATTGAGATAGAAGATTATTTAAAGGGGCATCCCAAAGCGGCAGTCGTCAATATGGGATGCGGGTTAGATCAAACCGGTGAAGTTTGTGATAATGGAAGTTGTAAAATTTATAACATTGACATGCCTGACGTGATTGCCATACGCACTCAATTAATTCCATCTACAGAGCGCATTACAAATATAGCATGCAATCTTAATGACTTTTCATGGTTTGAGAAAATTGATGCATCAAACGGTGTAGTGTTTTTTGCGGCAGGAGTATTTTATTACTTAAATACCCTCCATGTACAGCATCTTATTAATCAAATGGCAAAGCGGTTTCCAGATGGAAAACTGGTATTTGATACGTCAGGTAAAAAAGCGTTGAAACTTATGCTAAAAACATGGGTGAAACAGGCAGGCATTCAAAACATCAGTGCTTTTTTCCATGTGGATTGCATTGAAAAGGATGTACAGCCGTGGATAAAAAATGCACAAGTGTCATATAAAGGATATATGATGGGTTATACAAATTTGAAGGAACTGCACATTTCTACGTTCTTTCGTTTTCTTTCCAGATTGAGCGATCATGTTTTAAAAATGAAGATCATTCGTTTCGATTTTACCAAACCCGATCATGGAATTTAAAACATCTGACATAAAGGAGAGAGTTTTATGGAAAAAAATTTATCAACAAAACTGATGGGATTATTTTTCTTTCAGATTGGTAAAAAAGAGTTGTCGCGAACTTGCAGAAAGAACATATACAAAGAATACCAGCGTATTCTTTCACGTGCAAAAGATATTGGAAAACGGAATACTTTGCTTAGTTGCTATGCACTTGGAGCTTGGTTTATCGCCATGAATCGAGAAGATGACCAATCTCCGGAAAAAAATTGTACGATTTTAATGGATGGACTGCGCAATAGTCGAATATTTCGGAGGGTAATGGGAGATGCGGATCATTATTTAGATCCAAAACGAATCGAAAAGCAAAAGGTATGGGCGAAGAGTACAAAGGCGCGTCGTTACGAAAACGATTGGGTTGTAGATTTACTTCCGGGAAATGAATCCTTTGATCTTGGGTATGACTACCACGAATGTGGATTGTGTAAGCTTTGTAAAGATGAAGGATGTTTGGAACTTGTGAAATATCTTTGCAAACTTGATTATATGTTTGCAGATATGATGGGGTTGCATCTAGAACGTACTACAACAATTGCAGAAGGTGGCGAGAAATGTGATTTCCGTTTTTCGCGCTTGAAATAAAAAGAAAAGAGGTGGATTATGTTAAATGAACATGTATGGATTGGAATACTAATTCCCTTTTTAGGAACATCCTTGGGGGCAATTTGTGTGTGTTTCATGAAAAAAAATATGGGACTTAGCGTGCAACGTGCACTTAGTGGGTTTGCAGCGGGAGTTATGGTGGCAGCTTCTGTGTGGAGTTTATTAATTCCTGCATTAGAGCAATCCGAGGCAATGGGACGATGGTCCTTTGTTCCAGCAGTTGTTGGATTTTGGATTGGAATTCTGTTCCTACTGCTCTTAGATCATGTGATTCCTCATTTGCATCGAAATGCATCTCAGGCGGAAGGACCAAAAACAAAACTACAAAAGACAACCATGTTGGTTCTTGCAGTGACGCTCCACAATATTCCAGAAGGAATGGCGGTAGGTGTTGTATATGCGGGAATTTCCACAGGAAATGCAAAGATTTCTTTGGCAGGAGCTTTGGCACTCTCCATTGGAATTGCAATTCAAAACTTTCCAGAAGGATTGATTATTTCCATGCCACTTCATTCAGAAGGCGTAAGCAAATCAAAATCAATGCTTTATGGGATTTTGTCTGGAATTGTGGAGCCAATCGGGGCAATTCTTACAATTTTAGCAGCTGGATTAATTGTCCCAGCATTGCCGTATTTCCTTAGTTTTGCGGCAGGAGCAATGATTTATGTTGTTGTTGAAGAATTGATTCCTGAAATGAGTCAAGGAAAGCATTCGAATATAGGAACCATCTTTTTCGCAGTTGGCTTTACAGTTATGATGATTTTGGATGTAGCACTTGGATAAAAATGTTGAATTGGAGGAAGATAGAATGTTAAAATATACAATAAAAGTGGATGGTATGATGTGTGGTATGTGCGAGGCACATGTAAACGATGCGATTCGCAAGGCGTTTTCTGTAAAAAAAGTAACCTCTTCTCATTCAAAAGGAGAGACAGTTCTTATAATGGAAGAAGCGTTAGATGAAGATGCTTTAGGGAAAATCATTGCTGGATTAGGGTATACAATGGGAGAGGTTAAAAAAGAACCCTATCAAAAAAAGAAATTATTTGGAAAATGGTAAGGAAATATACATATGTTGATACAAAAAGGCACACAAAGGATGGAGACATCACGTTTGCTTCTTCGTCAAGCGGTTTTAGATGATGCAACGTATATGTTTGAAAACTGGGCATCTAGACCAGAGGTAACGAAATATTTAACTTGGCCTACCCATAGTAGTGTAGAAACGACCAAATTGGTTTTGCAAAGTTGGATGGAAAATTATGCAAGGGAGGATTACTACCAGTGGATGATTGAATTAAAAAGCATTCATCAGCCAATTGGAACTATTTCAGGTATGAATCCAAATAAATTACTTTCCAGTGTGGAACTTGGATATTGCATTGGTGATCACTGGTGGCATCAAGGAATCATGACAGAAGCCGTGCAGGCAGTCATTGGGTATTTCTTTGAAACTTGCAATTTTAATCGGATAACGGCGAAACACGATTTGAATAATCCATATTCCGGGCAGGTTATGCTAAAATGTAATATGAAGTATGAAGGAACCTTTCGCCAGGCGGCCATGAACAATCAAGGGATTTGCGATGTTGCAAACTATGCTATTTTAAAAAGGAAGGAAAGCATTTGATAAGGTCCGTATCTTCTCAGAAGAGAATGATATGGACTTTTTCTTTTGATAAAATATTGCCATTCAAAGATAATAGGTTTAGTATAAAA
>JAHHTL010000061.1 GCA_020024635.1 Ruminococcus sp. | reverse complement strand
AGAGCACACGGTTCATACCCGTGGTGTCGCTGGTTCAAATCCAGTTTCCGCTATTACAGATCCACAGAGTAGTCTGTGGATCTTTTGTGATTCACGGATAGGAATAGAGTCTTTCCAATTGTTGTAATCTATGTTAGAATGAGTCCGTAAGAATCAGATATGGAGGAAATACGAAAATGAACATAAAAGCAAAGCATGCACTTAGAATCGTAATAGGAGGGTACTTGGCTTTCTTAGGAATTTCTCTGTTTAAGCAAGCCGTTTTTGATGGAGTAGGAAATATAGCGCTTGGATCCGTTTTGGGTCCTATATTTGCAGTAATTGGACTTGCTTATGCAGGAAGTGCCTTAAGAAACGTTCTTAAAATACGAAAGGAAGAACTCTATGGTTCTACGGACAAGACAGAAGATTTAGTGGAGACAGAAGAAATCGAAGAAAAAGAAGAATTATAAAAATGCAAAAGGAGGACGATCATGCGCGTTGGAATGGGATATGATGTACATAAGCTTGTTGAAGATCGAGCATTGATTCTTGGTGGAGTAAACATTCCGTTTGAGAAAGGACTTTTGGGGCATTCAGATGCGGATGTTTTGCTCCATGCCATTATGGATGCACTATTAGGAGCAGCTGCACTAGGAGATATTGGAAAGCATTTTCCAGATACAGATCCTTTGTATAAAGGGATTTCTAGTATAAAACTTTTACAATATGTGGCCGAACTATTGGATGAAAAAGGATTCATCATTGAAAATATTGATGCCACGATTATTGCCCAAAAACCTAAGATGCGTCCTTATATTGATACTATGTGTGAAAATATAGCGAAAGCATTAAAAATCTCAATCGATCAGATCAACGTGAAAGCCACAACAGAAGAAGGGCTTGGTTTTACCGGGAATGGGCAAGGAATTTCAGCAAATGCCATCTGTGCCCTAGAGAAGATTACAAATTATGCCAGTTATGATGTGACATGTGCAGGGGCTGGCACATGTAGTGGTTGCAAGGGGCATTTGTAAAAGAAAGCAGTTGACAAATGGTCTGAATTTTCATACTATATATTTGATAAAGGCTGTGATTGGAAAGAGTAGCAGATAGACATCTTACAGAGAAAGGTTATCATTGGCTGAAAGTAATCTTAAGAAAGAAGTCTGTGAAGTGCGTCCATGAGCTGATTCTGTGAAAAGGCATTGGCAAAATAGCAGAATACGTATTGTGTACGTTATAGGCAAGAAAGTGAAAGATATAGATTCTTTTATTAGAGTGGAACCGCGGATATAACTTCGTCTCTTTATAAGAGGCGGAGTTTTTTTTACAAAATTGCATACAAACGTATTCTGAGAGGAGGAGTTATGGGAATATATTCATACATCAAAAGCGAAATACAGGTAGTGAAAGAGAGAGATCCTGCCATTAAATCCAATATGGAAGTACTCCTTTATCCAAGTTTTAAAGTAATCTTGCATTATAGAGTTGCCCATAAATTGTATTTGAGGAAACATTATTTTCTTGCAAGATGGATTTCCCAAAGGGCAACAAGAAAAACGGGAATCGAGATTCATCCAGGTGCAACCATTGGAAAAGGACTTTTTATCGATCATGGAAGTGGCGTTATTATCGGAGAAACAGCAGTACTTGGAGATAATGTGACGCTATATCAAGGGGTTACACTTGGCGGTACAGGAAAAGAAAAAGGAAAGAGACACCCTACCTTGGAAGATAATGTAATGGTTAGTGCAGGGGCGAAAATACTTGGATCTTTTACCATCGGTAAGAACTCTAAGATTGGAGCGGGATCCGTGGTATTAGAAGCTGTTCCTCCCAATTGTACGGTGGTAGGAGTTCCGGGTCGTATTGTGAAACGAGAAAATGAAAAAGTACCACGAAGTGATATGAATCAAGTGGATCTTCCAAACCCAACATTAAACGACATTAAGGAACTTCAAATTGCTAATTTTCAGTTGTTAGAAGATTTAAAAGAAATGGAAAGACACATGTTCTGTATGGCAGAAATGGAAGATGGTTCTTATGAAATGCAAAAGAAATGTAAAGAATGTAGAGCAAAAATAGAACAAGAAAAGCGAGAACGACAAAAAGAGGAGAAGACAAAAAATGAGACTGTATAATACATTATCAAAACGAAAAGAAGAATTTGTTCCGTTAGAGGAAGGAAAAGTAAAGATGTATGTCTGCGGACCTACAGTATACAACTATATTCACATTGGAAATGCAAGACCGATGATTGTATTTGACACCGTAAGACGCTATTTTGAATACAAAGGATATGAAGTGAATTTTGTATCAAATTTCACGGATGTGGATGATAAGATTATTAAAAAATCAATTGAGGAAGGAATCTCTGCACAAGAAGTTGCACAAAGATATATTGCAGAATGTATCAAAGATATGAATGCAATGAACATTAAGCCAGCCACCAAAAATCCATTGGCAACAGAGGAGATTTGTGGGATGGTCGAAATGATCCAGTCACTGATTGACAAAGGCTATGCATATGAGAAAAACGGAACGGTATATTTCCGAACAAGAACTTTTAAAGAATATGGAAAACTTTCTCATAAAAATTTGGATGATCTTCAGTCAGGTGGACGCGCTCTCCTTGTAAGTGGAGTAGATGAAAAGGAAGATTCCTTGGATTTTGTCCTTTGGAAACCGAAAAAGGAAGGAGAACCAGCTTGGAAATCTCCATGGAGTGAAGGACGCCCAGGCTGGCACATAGAGTGCTCTGTTATGTCAAAAAAATATTTAGGGGAACAAATTGACATTCATGCAGGTGGAGAAGATCTGATCTTCCCACATCATGAAAATGAAATCGCGCAAAGCGAGGCTGCAAATGGGAAAGAGTTTGCAAAATACTGGCTTCACAATGGATTTTTAAATATCGACAATCGTAAGATGTCAAAATCACTCGGAAATTTCTTTACGGTAAGAGAGATTGGTGAGAAATATGATCTTCAAGTATTACGTTTCTTTATGCTCAGTGCCCATTATAGAAGCCCTCTTAATTTTAGTGCAGATCTTATGCAGGCAGCAGGGACAGGACTTGATCGTATCCTTACAGCAGCAAAAAATCTGAAGTTCCTTCGTTCGAATGCAAATAAAGAGAATATGACACAGGAAGAGCAGCAGATATTTGTAAAAACAAACGAGTATGTGGAAGCATTTGAACATGCTATGGATGATGATTTTAATACCGCAGATGCAATTTCAGCAATTTTTGATCTTGTCAAATATGCAAATACAACAGCCAATGGAGAATCATCAAAAGAATACCTTGAAGGTGTTTATGCACTTCTTGTAAAACTTACAGACGTTCTTGGAATTATCATTGATACAGAAGAGGAGATATTGGATGCAGATATTGAAGTGTTGATAGAAGAACGTCAGGCAGCAAGAAAAGCAAGAGATTTCAAAAGAGCAGATGAGATCAGAGATGAATTGCTTCAGAAAGGAATTGTTTTAGAAGACACACGTGAAGGAGTAAAATGGAAAAGAGCATAAATTTTGAATTTCAAGATTGCATCAATGAAGTGTTGGATTTAAAAAAAGTAGATCCACAGTCATACTCACCTTTGGTTCTTGCCTATATCGGGGACTGTGTTTATGATTTGATCATAAAAAGCATGGTGATCAATAAAGGAAATAAACAGGTATCAAAATTACATTTAGAGACAAGTCACTACGTACAGGCATCGGCACAGTCTTGTATGATGCGTGTAATGCAAGAGCATTTAACAGAAAAAGAACATCAGATTTATAAGCGTGGAAGAAATGCAAAATCAGTGTCACCTGCAAAAAATCAATCCATTACGGATTATCGAAGGGCTACAGGGTTTGAGGCGCTGATCGGATATTTATATTTGAACAAAGAATATGAGCGAATTTTAGAATTGGTAAAAATAGGACTTGAAAATCTTTGGAAAGAAGGAGAATAGTATGCAGGAAGTAGAAAGAAATGAAAAATCAAATCAAGAACATACGTTATTGATTGAAGGGAGAAATGCAGTTCTTGAAGCTTTTCGTTCCGGAAAGCCAATTGACAAATTGTTTATCCTGGATGGATGCCAAGATGGCCCTATACGTACAATTATAAGAGAGGCAAAAAAACAAGATACAATTTTAAATTTTGTGGGAAAAGAAAGATTATCTCAGTTGACAGAAACAGGAAAACATCAAGGAGTCATTGCATATGCTGCAGCATATGAATATTCTTCTATTGATGACATGTTTGAACTTGCCAAGGAAAAAGGAGAAGATCCCTTTATTTTGTTATTAGACAATATTGAGGATCCCCATAATTTGGGAGCAATTATCCGTACTGCAAATCTGGCGGGAGCACATGGTGTGATTATTCCAAAGAGACGAGCGGTAGGTCTTACAGCTACAGTTGCCAAAACTTCAGCAGGAGCTTTAAATTATACACCGGTTGCTAAAGTGACGAATATGGCAAAAACAATGGAGGAGTTAAAAGAGCGAGGTCTTTGGTTCGTATGCGCAGATATGGGAGGAGAATCCATGTATCGTTTAAACCTGACCGGACCGATTGGGTTGGTTATTGGAAATGAAGGAGAAGGCGTAGGACGTCTTGTAAAAGAAAAATGTGACTTTATTGCAAGTATACCGATGAAGGGCGAGATCGACTCCTTAAATGCGTCTGTTGCAGCAGGGGTGTTAGCTTATGAGATTGTCCGTCAACGTATGAACTAAAGGATTAACAAAATGGAAGCATATAACACAATCGCAGATGAACGGTTGATTCAAAAGTTAAGAGATGGCGAATCCGACATTATGGATTTTTTGTTGGAAAAGTATAAGCCGATGGTACGAAAAAAAGCAAGGGCAATGTACTTAATAGGTGGAGAAAATGACGACTTAATTCAAGAAGGGATGATTGGTCTTATGAAGGCGGTCAGAGATTATTCTCTGTCTGAAAACACCTCTTTTGCCAGTTTTGCAGATTTGTGTGTTTCTCGCCAGATGTATTCGGCTATAGAAGCATCAAAACGAAAGAAACACATTCCGCTGAATTCTTATGTGTCTTTGTATGATGAAAGGCATGGAGTAGGGGAAGAAAAAACAGTACCTTTAATTGATACAATCGAATCCGAGGTGGAAACAGATCCAGAAACTATCTATTTTGGAAAAGAACTTACAGAAGCTTTTTCTGAAAAATTAACGGAACGATTAAGCGCATTGGAAAATCATGTATTGTATTTGCATCTTTTAGGGACGGATTATCGGAAAATTGCAGAACTCTTAGAAAAGAAGCCAAAAACAATTGATAATACGTTGCAAAGAATTCGTAAAAAAGCAGAGAAATTGTTACATCAATTAAGTGAATGGGAGGAAATATGAAATTTGTAATACAAAGAGTGACCAAAGCAAGTGTATCAGTGGATGATAAAATTTTAGGACAGATTCAAAAAGGATTTTTGATTCTAATTGGGATTTCAGATCAAGATACAAAAGAAATTGCAGATAAAATGGTTAGAAAAATGACAGGACTTCGCATATTTCAAGATGAGGAAGGAAAAACGAATCTTTCCTTGGAAGATGTAAAAGGAAGTCTTTTATTGATCTCTCAGTTTACACTATATGCAAACTGCAAAAAAGGGTATCGCCCAAGCTTTATGGAAGCAGGAAAACCGCAGATGGCAGAAGAACTTTATGAATATATTATAGAGAAAAGTAAAGAAAGTGTGTCCAATGTTCAAAAAGGACAATTTGGTGCAGATATGAAGGTCAGTCTTGTCAATGATGGACCGTTTACTATTGTATTAGATTCAGAACAATTGTAAATGTGTTGACAAAACAGGGGAAGATAGTGT
>JAHHTL010000060.1 GCA_020024635.1 Ruminococcus sp. | reverse complement strand
ATATTGAAGATCCCAAAACAGCTCCGAAATATAACTTGACACAGTTTAGTTTACAATCTCGATAAGACAGGGTATTCGCTTTATTTTCATTTCAATATAGACTTTGAGCGACTGCTCCCATATTTACCAAAGTTACGTACAAAGTTAGGAGATGGTATCAAGATAATGCAGAATCGTTCTTGATATTTTTACCTTGATGTAGTGCAGGTTCACCTTAACGTAGATATTTTACTCTCGAAACTTTTAGTTTATCTGTATTTATGCAATATACAGAATGGATGTACTCAAACGAATGACCTCTATCTAACAAATACATATAGTTCTGCAAATCTACTGAGTCCTGTTCCTTTCTTTTATTTATTGTCATAATAAAACCCCGAAAGTTTTAATCCAACTTTCGGGGTTCATATTACACTCTGTTTACATATTAATTTCCATACATCACTTCACCTCCCAAGTATCACCACTATTCAATAAATCTTCCATACAATGAATTTTAGACATTTTCTTAACTTCTTCAATCTGTTCGTCCAATGCCTCATCATATGTATGTGCTTCAACATCACGGATAACACCTAAAGCAACAGGAAATTCAGGAGCTTTCATATTCACTAACATCCAATGTATAAATGGATTTGGATTATGTGCATCATGAACTAAAATATCTTCTTCAGTAATACCATCTTTACCGAGTTCAACAACTTTCAATTCTCCTGATTTTGCCAATATCAAACCTTTATCCTTATTTTTACCAAAAATCATGCGCTCGCCATGACGTAAAACAATCTGACGCTCATCTTTCAATTCTTTATCGGTTACTGCAGAATGTGCTCCATCAGCAAATATTACACAATTTTGTAAAACTTCAACAACAGAAGTTCCATGATGCTTTACTGCTGTTTCCAATATTTCTGCTGTCAAAGCTACATTTGTATCTATCGAACGTGCAAAAAATTTTCCCTGAGCACCAATACAAAGCTCTCCTGGAATAAATGGATGCTCAATTGTTCCGTACGGAGAAGTCTTTGTCTTAGTTCCTAATTTTGTTGTAGGAGAATATTGGCCCTTAGTCAAACCATAAATTTCATTGTTAAACAATAAAATCGTAATATCCACATTACGACGAATAGCATGGATAAAATGGTTACCACCAATAGCCAAAGCATCACCATCACCAGAAATTTGCAAAATATTCAACTTACGATTAGCATTTTTTGCACCAGAAGCAATCGCTGCTGCACGACCATGAATTGTATGAAACCCATAGGTATTCATATAATAAGGGAAGCGAGAAGAACAGCCAATACCAGAGATGACTGCCCATGACTCCTTGGGATACCCAAGTTCTGCCATAGCTTTCTGCACTGAGTTGATAATTCCATGATCACCGCAACCCGGACACCATCTTACTTCCTGGTCACTTTTAAAATCTTTAGGAGTATATTTTAATTCGTCCATTTCAATAATATTAAGCGTTCATCAATTCATTGATTTTCTGTTTCAATTCAACAACAGTAAATGGTAGACCAGCTACTTTATTTATTTGATAATAATTGAATTCAGGATATTTACTCTTCAAGTATTTAGCAAACTGACCAAGGTTCAATTCACATACAATAATTCTCTTGAAACGTGCAAATATATCGTGTGTATTTTTAGGTAGCGGATTAATAAAATTAAAATGAGCCAAGCTAACATCATGACCTTCCGCACGCATTTCTTTAACTGCAGAAAACAAGTGACCATATGTTCCTCCCCAGCCAACAATCAAAGTATCTCCTTCTTCTACATTACCATATACGTCCTGTTCTGGAATATAATTTGCAATACGAGCAATTTTTTGTTCTCGTAAATCAGTCATCACTTGATGATTTTCAGGAACATAACTAATATTGCCTATAATGTTCATTTTTTCCAAACCTCCAATACGATGTTCCAAACCTTTCGTACCAGGTAGAGCCCAAGTTCGTGCCAAAGTCTCAGGATCACGAGCATAAGGTTTATAATCATCACCTTCTTTAGCCAAACGCAATTTAATTTCAGGCAATTTATCCATAGAAGGAATTAACCAAGGCTGAGCTCCATTTGCTAAAAATCCATCTGTCAATAAAACAACTGGTGTCATGTGTTCCAAAGCAATTTTGCCTGCCATATATGCATAATCGAAACAGTTACCAGAAGTACTTGCAGCAATCACTGGCATTGGAGACTCACCGTTACGGCCATATAGTGCCTGCAATAAATCTGACTGTTCAGTCTTCGTCGGCAAACCAGTAGAAGGACCTCCTCGCTGTACATCAACTATTACTAAAGGTAATTCAGCCATTACTGCCAAACCTGCAGCCTCAGATTTCAAAGCCAATCCAGGACCTGAAGTTGTCGTACAGGCAAAATTACCAGCATAACTGGCTCCGATTGCTGTACATATACCCCCGATCTCATCCTCTGCCTGATATGTCTTCGCTCCCAAATCACGTCGTAAAGCCAATTCGTGCAAAATATCTGTAGCCGGAGTAATAGGATAAGAACCACAGAAAAGAGACAGACCTGCTTTTTCAGCAACAGCTAGCAATCCCCATGCAGTAGCCTTATTACCAGTAATTGTACGATATTTCCCTTTTTCAATAACTGCAGGAGCCACTTTAAAATGTGTAGCCAAAGCATGCACATTAGCAGCATAATTGTAACCAGCACGTAATACTAACTTATTTGCAGAAGCAATAGCTGGTTTTTTGCCAAATTTTATATCAAAAAATGCCTCTGTATGCTCTACTGATTGTTCAAACATCCAATAAATCATACCTAAAGCAAACATATTTTTACAGCGAAGCACAGACTTCTGGTCCAAACCAGTCTCTTTCAAAGCTTCGATGGTCAATTCGCTGACTTTCACTGGGACCAAATTGTAATCAGCCAAAGAACCATCTTCAAGCGGATTTACAGAATATCCAGCTTTTTCTAAATGTTTGTCTGTAAAAGCATCCAAATCAATAATAATTGTTCCGGCTTTTTTTGCCCACCGCAAATTAGCTTTTAAGGCTGCTGGATTCATCGCAACTAAAACATCGGCATAATCTCCTGGAGTTGTAATATGCTCCTCACCAATGTGAACTTGGAAACCAGATACGCCACCAACAGTTCCTTGCGGCGCACGAATTTCAGCCGGATAATCCGGAAACGTTGCAACATCATTTCCAAATAATGCAGCTGTATCTGAAAACTGCTGCCCCGTCAATTGCATTCCATCTCCCGAGTCTCCTGAGAAACGGATAACAACATCATGCTTTTCGATAACTTTTGTCTCTTGACTCATGATTGAATAAGTAGGTTAATAAACACTGACTAATTAAAGTTAATAGACACCAATACAAGAAGTTTGCTAAAGTAAACGTGACAAATCACCAACGTTTGCATTAACAAACTATTAACATCAGTGCAATACTAATTTTTCAAGAGTAAAGTTAGCGAATCATTGAGACTAAACAAATTTCCAGCAAAGTATTTTTACAGATCCATATATTATTGAATATCAATAATAAATATTTAAAAACAAACTCAAAAACAAAGCATTCAAGCAGAAAAGATTCAAATACAACGTTTTGATAAGGACTTTTTTTATAATACGAACTTTTAATTTTTAAAACATGAGCGACACATCATATTTGATTTACACCTCCATAATTAACATTAATTAATATTCATATATTGAGAGATATCAATAATAAAAAAATACAATCAAACTTTTAATAAACAAATATCATATGCACAACTTTTAAATCATAAATCTTTTATGTTTTTAATTCTGCCAACGGGTTAAATTCGTTGCCTTTTTCTTATAAGCTTTCAATCTTTGATTTACTTCTATCACCCTGCCCGCTTTAAAGCATTGACAGTGGAGCGGACATCCGAAGTAGTTCTTCGTTTACCGTAGTGTATCCATTATCAGTTTTTGAACGCCTGATACCTATACATTCCATTTGTTCTCCCATAGGATATGTACTCTATACTGAAAGTAGTTGTATTTGGCATAGGTTCCCATACCGCTCTATCTTATATACAGATAGTTCTATTTTGAACCACAATCCGACCGGCAACGACTATAGAAGTAAAATGTCCATAATTTTCTTTAAACGATAACAGAAACGAGGGCATGGTCAGCATATCTGCCGAATTGGGATAAAAGGCAAAGTTTGTAATAAGTTAAAACCACATAGATATCAGTAGGTTATATCTTAACTTAGTCCGATCGTTTCCATCGCATCTTCTTTCATGTGCATAAAAGTGGCATCCTTATCTATCTTGAAAAAAATTGATATCATTCAGAAAATCCCTTGAGTTAACATTGTGTACCTTGCAGATAGCCAACAGGAAACAAATTACCAACATGTTGACCGCCGCTTCGTGGTTACCGCAAAAGAGATAATTCTTCCTACCTAAAGTGATGGACCGAATCACATTTCTGCCAGACTATTGTTCTGCAGCAAGCATCCATCTTCCGAACATTTCATCATGTTATCCCTGTGAGTATCGTCATATGTCATGACTTTTCCGACTTATAATCCAAGACGATACTTAATGACTTCTGTTTCCATTTATACTTTCATGGTCTACATGATAGGTTGGTCAGTTCCAGTTACCTTACGTTCACTGTTCAAAAGCCGTTTTCGTTGCAGCAGTACTCTATCTTGTATTTATACATATACTATATCTGAGGCAACCCACAATCAGTCATTTCCTTGTTTTCGTCAAGAGTTTGTTCAAAATAACAGGAATATGCACCAAGCAATTAAGCAACTGCACGTCAACGTTATCTTGGAGACTATTTCATACCCTGCAAAATCGTCACATTGCAAAGCTCTCTTGAAGAGATATTGATTTGCTAAAAATTCGATAACCGATCCTTGCTCCACTAGCATGATAGGGAATAATCAGTTTCTCCATGGCTGATCTTACCATCCAAAGATATTCTTTGTTTGTCTTGTGTCTTTCCTCGTTAGTGGCAAGCTCCGTAGTCTCGTCCACTTGTACATAATCCAGGAAAAAGCCTTTTCATTGAGTATCTCATACAAAGGCTTAAGCAGTTCTATAATCGCCTTCGAAAACAGGTTTCTCATCTACCATTCACAATTCTAACGCTTCTGCTTCTTTACCTCTGTACATTCCTTTTCGACTTTCTTCATCGCCTCTTTGCACTTTGCTTCTGCTTATCGTTGAAGTTCGGCAAATTCTCATGAATAACCCTCAGCTATCATCAAAAGACCGCACTATTCTATGAGACATCTGTTTAAATCCAAGTTATATTCAAGCAACTTCAAATAATTGGAAAACCAGACATTTTACACACATTACCATATATTCATCTTTCGTATGAAGTAGTTTCATAAGCTTGAGACTAGTTACAATGAAAATGAAAATTTACCGTACTTTACTTTGCTCTTCGTTTTCTCATACACAATAATTGCACAGTGAACTGTACTTTTCGCATATCCATCGTGCAAAAACACAGAAAGTAGCGCATCGTGTCGCTTAAGCTAAAGAAGACTATCTTGAAGACTTGGAGCCAACAGTTTCATCTGTATCTTCTCAGACCTACTATCGAAGTGGGTACGGAATCCATTAGGGGTGTGAAACAAAAAGTCCACACACTGATACACTTGCCTTTAAAGGATATCTCCATGGTCGGTTGTTTGAAATGAACTGGGTTCAACTCCTACTTGGCACAATTTTTATCAGTAGCACACTTCTTTCTCCAATAGCGATAAGCTAAATAATTTACACCTACTTGTTGTAGGTATAACTTTGATAGTAAATCGCTTCATTGCACTTGTAAATCTAATTCTTCAATTCTAATCCATCCTATGCAATTGAGGCTTGTTATTATTGCAAACGCAAAGTTACAAC